>CAIYDY010000118.1 GCA_903925015.1 uncultured Acidobacteriia bacterium | reverse complement strand
TGCCCGGCATGAGTGCCCTGTATGCGCACTTTTAGACTCTGGAGATTGCCGTTCCAACCAGTGCCTATCCCAGTGAGTGTCGTGGAACCCGGGGTTACCGAAACAGTGCCCGCCGTAGTCTGAACTTGTCCAGGCTCCCCCGGTCCCGGGCACAGAACGCTGAGAAAGTTTGTGCCTACGCCTTTGGTCAAACGTTGCCGAACATACGATTGAGCTGGCCAGGGCTGGGGCACGGGAACCTTCTCGTACTGCCCCGCACGCCAACCACGCCCGTCGTAACAGACGGTCAGTACGTTCCCCGAAGCGCCGCAAATCCGAATTTCCTCGTTGGGCTGGGTGGAAGCCCCGTGAACAATAATGATGGTGGGCAAGACCGAGAAATCCAGTTTCGATGCGTCGGTGAGAGTTAGTGTCATGCCCGTTGCAGTGACTGCCGATGCCAACTGAGTCTGGCGAGGAGTTGTTGCGTTGGAGCCGAAGTACGAAACAGTCCCTGGCTGATTTGTCCCCCAGCCGGGCGGACTGATGGAGTCGATGGTTGGCTTGCGGACCTGTGCCGAGTGCAAAGTCATCTGGTCCGCGAAGGGCCAAGGGTTCTTCCCGAAGGCAATCATTGGTCCGAAGATCAAATCAGCAGCAGGATTTGCCTGGACCACAACGCCATTGTCATCCGTGGCAACCGCTCCGAATTCCAGGTCCCTCGTGGCCTGTTTGCCATCCGCATCGCTGACCCGCAAACGCACCGAGTAGGTACCGAAGACTAGCCCGGTTATTACCGGCTTGGCAGCGGTCCTGTCCGACCAGCGGAGGGTCGATGGACCGGATAACTGCTGCCAGGCATACGTGACCGCGTCAGTGGTGTCCGCCATCGAAAAGCTGCCAGTTCCATCCAGCGTCGCGGGAAAACCAGCTCGAAGCGACGCCCAAGTCGACCATGACGGAGCATCTCCCGTGCGGGGAATTGGAGCCAGCCCCTGGTCGGGCGTAACACTGAAAGTCGCCGACGGGAACACGATATCCCGATGGTTTCCGGATCGATCCAAGGTGTCGCCGTCGAACGTGTAGTTGGCAAGCGTTGGACCGGATGATGCAGTGACCGGGGGGCGGCTCCCCAGCGGCACCAAAGACGCCATGAGCCGGTAAAAACCTAGCTGGGCTGTTGTCTGGCCGCCGAAGCGTCCGAAAGTTCCGGTTGCCGCCGCCAGCGTGGAGATTGTTTGGAAACTTTGGGCATAGTTGCCGCCATCGGTGTTCCACATCTCGCAAGTAAACATTTTCGCGCCTGCGTCACGCTGCAAACGGACGAGGACATTGGTCCTCCCTGTCAATGGAATATCGCAAACACTGGGACTCATCGGCTCGTGGTAGTCATACAGTCTGAGGTAGTTGTTTGACAGGACAGTGGCCGATGTGCCCAATCCTCCCATGTCCCATAACACGGAATTGCCGATTGAGTCAGGCGGAAGAACCCAGTCGTGCAACTGGAATTCGACCCGCCACGACTGGTTTGCCGACATCGTAGGGTCGGCCGACAGGTTGCTTCTCTTGCCGGGGGTCAGTATCAGCGACAGTCCACCGAATGCTTGCTGACAGCATAGAAGCATCCATGCGGCGAGAATCGCTCGTGCTGCTAGTTTCATTGTGTCTTTCCTTGATGTCATTGTAATTTGGATTTTGTGGGTCACAGGCCAAGCCTTAGGAGTGGTGACCCGCCCAATCTCATCCGGTAGGATCATGACATGAAGAAGGTGCAAAAAAGGTCTCCCGAACGGTCCGGATGCTGGCGAACAACGACCTAAGCGGCCTGTTATATTCATGTTGCGGCAATCACAAAAAAAAACTACAAGAACGTGATCGCGCGTTTGCAACAGTCAGAATCGGTAGTCCTTTCGGCACCGGTGTCTGGTGGGGAAACGCTCCACCCGACGGCAAAAGAGATAAGAGTACTAAGGGTTCTTCTCGAACCTCATATGGTTCCAATTGCCCCGAGCCTCGACTACGAAGCGCGTGACCCTTGTCGAGGATCGCCGCAATCCTCACGCGGACGCGATCCCAAATGTTATCCGATACCGGACCCTTCGCCGCCTAGCCTGAATGAGGGACGAGCGGACCCGAGCAGGATTGGCACGTAGATTGCCGCGTTCCTTGGAGGCTCCCCAAAAAACGGTCTTAATCCGACCAAGCCGTGAAGAAAGGTCTATCGATCGGTCAGAGTCGAATTTGGTTACGTAGTCCCACGGTAGATTGTTCTTGGCGCAGTGGCTGTGACCGGGATGGCCGACCCTTGTGTTCTGGCAAAATGGAGCGCGGATGACAAGCTCGTGCCAAGCAATACGGGTGACCTCGCACCAGGCCAACGAGAACTCGGGGATGCTCTCCGGATCTGCTTCGCCAATCACAGACCCTGAAAGTTCGTTTCGAACCTGAACGATTGTACGATCGCGGAAGACGTTTGCAACAACTCCAAGTCTAGTTGATAGCCTCACCAAATCAAAGGCCGACACTTCGGAAACGCAAGCCAGCACTTTTCCAGATATAAAGCCGACCCAAGCCAACAACTTGAACGCTATTGCCAGACCGCTGCACACAAGCTGAAACAGGTGGCCAATTCGAGTCTCTTCAGCTTCGGGCGCGGGGGTCCCCACGAGGTCTCCCTCAAAATCCTTGCAGATATTGGGCAGACGCTGAATGGGATGATCCATCCGTCCAATTATACAGATCCCGGACTCTCCAATCAATCTGCGGCCAACATCCAGGTGGTTCCGCGTTTGCCACGGCGCGGGGCGCGACATCCTGCCAATCGCGTCCCGCCAGCCGTTGCAAATCTCGAATGACAACCAGCTCGGAGAGGCCAGCTACTGCAGAATAAAACTCCGGACCGGGGGGGGAGGCGGGGTGATCGCCGAACTCAGCCGGAGGTGAGCCAAGCAGGATTCGGTGCCAGAGAGGTCTGGTTTGCCGCCGAGTTGGATCCTGAATTGGGTCGTACTGAAGGTTCTAAGAATGGTCATATTTGCCGATGGCCACGCCTGCCAGAAAAGGGGTGCACCGGTTGCATCAATGAATGTACCGGCTGTAACTTGGCCATTCAAACTTAGAAGGAGAGAACCGGAATCCATTAGACCGATGTGGTAGTACTGGTCATACGATAGATCTCCTATAGCGAGAGACACCGAATACCAGCCCGTAGTTGGAAGGTCAACGCGAAATATCGCGGCACCGCTATTGTTGCCTCCGCAGTTGATGCCGGCCAGACGTGGATCTGTGTAATTACCCCTGTCCCTCGTGCTACCCGCGGGACTGGTTGATTCCCACCCGAAGACTACTGTAACCCCGTTCACAGTACGGGTGGTTGGGTATGTCGTTGTGCCGAGAACCGGCGTGACGGATGATGGGTCGGACACAAATGCCGTCGAAGCGCGGAAATCGAATCCGATATCCCACCCGAGCGCCGGCACTGCGAATAACAGCGCCGCTATCCCGGCACGCAGCATCGTCGAAAGGCAATCGGGGATACGGGGGAACCTTGGGATTGGACTGAGACACCGGGCGTTGGTACGCGGTTGGAACGCCGGCCCAACACCGGCATGGCTAGACTTTATTGGAAACATAGGAAGCTCCTCGGCTTCAGATTCTGCCATGTGAGATGACCGCGGGAACAGCCGAAACAAGCGGTCAAAGGCGAAACTAGGAGTTAACACCCTTCTTTCCAATAATTTGCGGGGGGCGAAAAAAACTTTCCTACGCTGTGACCGATAAAGGTCTCATCCAGGTTTTCATGGCCGGGATGGGGTGCCCCCGGGGTAGGGTCCGGGCGCACACCGGCGGCATGCCGCGGGTTGTGCGGAGTTGGTCGTGCGTTGCTGACAGTGTCCTGGTAATGAAGTGTCCGGCTGTCGGTTCGGCCAGTGGAAGGCCGGAAGCACTCCCAGCCGAAGGGCCAAGCCCCATGATGCAGGGTCGCAGCACTATCGCGCGAAGCAGTCTAGTTCACTCTGTCCTGAAATACGAATTCAACCACTACTCCGCCCCCACGATCTCCCGGAACTTCGTGTAACCGGCCCTGCTCACCGGAATCCGCGACCCATCCGCCAGGATCGCCAGCCACGTATCCTTGGTATTCGGGTCGATCCGCGTGATGCGCTCCACATTTACGATGTAGCCCCGGTGCACCCGAAGGAACCGCCTCGGGTCGAGACCCGACTCCAAGCTCGAAATCGTCTGCTGCTTCAGCCAGTTCCGACCCTCGCTGCGCAGCGAAACGTAGTCGTCCTGCGCCTCGGCGTAGTCCAGTTTGGCTGTTGAGATTACATGGACCCGCGGACCATCCTTGACCACCAGCCGCTCGAGAAATTCCCCCGGCCGGCGGGCGGTCAACTTCAAGTCCTTCGGCAAATCGTTCGGACGGGCTTCGCGGACCCTGTCCCGTACCCGCGATAGTGCCGCGCGGAACCGCTCCGCCGTGAATGGCTTCAGCAAATAGTCGACCGCCGCCGCGTCGAAAGCGCGCATGGCGTACTGGTCAAAGGCAGTAACGAACACCACAGCCGACTGCGCATCGATCAATTCCAGAACCTCAAAACCATCCAGCTTGGGCATTTGGACGTCCAGGAAGACCACATCCGGACGGCTTTCGTTCACGGCCTTCACCGCCTCGAAACCGTTGCTGCACTCGGCAACGATCTCAATGTCCGGTTCCGCCGATAGATATTCGCGGAGCACGCGCCGGGCGAGTTCCTCGTCGTCGGCCATTACGGCCCTGAGGTTGTTCGTGGAGGGCTTGTTCATTCGGATTTTCCCGTGGGCAGAGTCAAGGTAACAGCATACGAGCGTTCGTCGGCAACTATTTCGAGGCGCGCGCCAGATCCATAGCGCGACTCTAGGCGCTCACGGATATTGGCCAGGCCGATTCCATTGCGGCCTCCCGACGGAGCTTCGGGATCGAACGGATTGGTGATCCGGAACCGAAGCAGGCCGCGCTCGCGCTGAGCGGAAATTCCAATTTCCCCACCTTCGGCCATCATTGCGATTCCGTGCTTGACTGCGTTCTCCACTAGCGGCTGGATCAGGAGGGCGGGAACAGGGCAATCGCCGCAGCTTGGATCAACGGTCTGCGCTACCCGGAGACGCGAACCGAACCGCACCTTTTCGACATCCAGGTACATCCGGGAGAGGGCAAGCTCTTCTGAAAAGGGGATCGTGGCGCGCTCCCCCAAGCGAAGGGATGTACGGAGGAAGTCCGCGAGGCCAATGCACATGCGCCGTGCCTCCGCCGGATCGATCGACGTTAGGGCGGAGATCGAGTTCAGGCTGTTGAATAGAAAATGTGGATTCACTTGGGCCTTCAGCGCCTTCAACTGCGCCTCCCGAGCCAATAGTTCCGCACGGCGGGAGGCCTCCAGCTCCAATGCCGCGTAGTGCAGAGCCACGGACATTTCGTAAATCAGTAAAACCATCACGAACAGGATCGGAGCCGCCTCGCTCACGCGCCGCTCGGCTCCGGGATACGTAGCCGCCCACAGGATTGCTGAAAAGCGTCCGATGAGAATGACGGCACCCGACAGCAGAACAGCCGCCAGCATGTGGTTCAGGGCAAGCTTTGAGCCTTTGGCCGACCGAAGCGGGAGCGCCTTGCACACGTAGTAAGGGGCAAGGCAAACGAACGACAGGACTCCGATTGGAAGCGCCATCACCGCCGAGGCTTCGCCAAGGGGCATCCGACCAGAAAAATGTGCGACGACGACCAGAATCGATCCGAAGGGGATCCAAACCGCGATCCACGTCAGAAAACGTCGCCAGTCTCGGAGGATAGGATGCATGAACCGGCTAGTTCCTGATCACCACGGCGCCGAATGCAGTGCCACCCCGGATCACCAAGGTCGGCATCTCGACACCAGGTTCGGGACGTGGCGGAATCGTCTTGTCCTCGTAAGCTCCAAAGATCGCTGTACCCTGCAGGTTGAGACGCCAATTTTCGGGAATCCGGATCTCAACACCGCCAAAGGCGGCATTGGCCTCAATGGTGGCTGTGCGGTCCTGCGATGAGATGCCTGCCCGGCGGAGGTCGATCTCAATGCCGCCGAAGACCGAATTGAGTTCCCCGCCCTCGAAGTTTGGAGATTCGATGTGGCGCTTGACGGCACTGAAGACCGCATATTCCATGAGGGTTTCGTTTGCTCCACGCGTCTTACGGCTGGAACCGATGGTCACCCCGAACCGGAACCTGTCGTCGTTCCAGCGCCGGTCATTCCAGCGCCTTCCCAGATCGCCCAGACTCATCCTCGACATCAGCATCACCACACCGGCGGCGATCAAACCGACCGCCCAGATGACGTCATCGTTTACATGGAGCAGATGGAAATGCCCAAGAATCAGCAGGAATCCCGCAAACACGCCCGCGCCCGCCCAGACCCGGCTGGTGGGACGGTTGGTGCGGAGTAGAAACGCTCCGCTTGCCACCAGCAGGGCGAGAGGCCAGAAGATTCCAGCCAGCTCGAAAGGCAGAATATTCAGGTTGTCGATAAACAACAGCGTCCCGCCGACAACCAGCATGAGCCCGAACACCGAGCTGGCACCAAACGTTGCACCGAATCTATTGGGTTGACTTTCGTTCATTGGAGCCTCCGTGAAGCCGTCTTGCCCGCCGTTGCCCACAAGTATAGTTCCTCCAGGCCCGTCGCAATCAGCGTAACCGGCCAATAACTCCAAACTCGGATCCCTTGGATCATGCCGGTACTGGTCATGGCCGCAGCAACCGCGAGCAGCAGCAGCACCAATGGAATCATCAGGAAGCCGGGGTAGTAGATCTTCATCATGCCTTGAATTTCCTGCCTCGATTTTGATGCTAGAGCGGCACCGTGATCCATGTCGCGCAAAAATCGGCGAATGCCGGTTCCAGATCGGCGAATGCCGAACGCGCGCTGCGGATAGCCGTTTGAAAACTCTTGCCCCGACAACGCATAATAGTCGTTTGTCCCTGTTTGATCGATTCTTCCGCAACTCTGCTGCCGACCAATTGAAGCGTCGGATGGATGCCATCCGCAAGAGGGTCCGACCCGAACCCTACGATTGGTACCAGTTCAATTCCTTCGCCAACCTTACGCAGTTCGAGCAGATCCTGGATGACGGCTTCGAGACGGCGCTCGAGTTGGCTGCAGACGAGCCTGTGGCCGACCTCGGTGCAGGCGACGGCGATGTCTCTTTCCTCTTTGAATCCCGTGGCTGCCACGTAACCGCGATGGACTGGCCAGGAACCAACGAAAACCGGATGCGCGGGATGCGCCTCCTGAAACAGGAACTGGGGTCATCCATTGGAATCCGTCCGGTCGAGTTTGACGACCACTTCCGTTTGGACGGGGAAAGGTACGGCTTGGTACTGGCCTTGGGACTGCTCTACCACCTGAAGAATCCGTACTACTTCGTGGAGCGGATTGCACGGCATGGACGCTACTGCATTCTGTCCACCCGGGTGCTGGCGGATTCGAAATTAGGGCCAGTCGCGGAACTGGTTCGGGAGCGCGAGTTCCTGAACGATCCCACCAATTTCTGGTTCTTTTCCGAAGCTGGAATCCGCCGCCTTTTGGACCGCTGCGGATGGGACATCATCCGGGAAAACATAACGGGAGACGGCGTCGACAACCGGTTTTTCTGCGTCGCCGAAAGCCGGATCGCGAAAACCCAGCCGACAATCCGGTTGGTCAGTGGCTGGCATCCGATCGAAAACAATGCCTGGCGCTGGACAGGTGCCGAATCTGTTTCGGTGGTGGAAAACACGCCCGGTGCCGACAGGTTCGAATTCAAGTTCCATGTGACTCCGGGTCGCTTGGTGACCATAGAGGCTGAGGTAAACGGTCAAACACTGCCCCAACGGCAGTTTCGGAGCGGAGACCACACTTATTCGGAATCCATTGCGCCGGCGGGCGACAGGAACATGGTCCGCATCCGAATTGGCGGGACGGTTCGGGACGAGGCCGACCGCGAACTGGGAGTTGTGGTGGCACTCCCCCTTTCGACAGTGCTGGACGAGGAATCCGGCATCCGTCTGCTGGGCGGTACCCGGCCAACATCCAGCGAGCCGAATCAGCTATGATGGCGTTGTGAATCGCCGCAACTTCCTCCATGTGACTGGTCTCGCCGCCACAGGCGCAGCCCTCGCCCCAAGCGCCTTCGGCAAGACACGGGACATCCACAAAGCCATCATGTATGGCACTGTCTCGCTGGGCGAGAAGAAGGATGCCTCGGTTCTGGAGAAATTCGAGGCGGTGAAGGCCGCAGGCTTCGAAGGGATCGAGCCCATGAGCCACATGGCCCAGACCGAAGTACTGGATGCGTTCAAGGCCACCGGACTGAAGGCGGCCAGCGTGTGCTGCAACACGCACTGGAAGCTGACCTTGTCCGACCCCGATCCGGCTGTGCGCAAGGCTGGACTGGCTGGTTTGGAGCAGTCCTTGAAGGACGCCAAGGCCTACGGGGCGACCTCGGTGCTGCTGGTCCCGGGAACTGTCACCAAGCAGGTTTCCTACGCCGATGCCTATAAGCGTTCCCAAGCCGAGATCCGGAAAGCCATCCCCATGGCGAAGGACTTGGGCGTGAAGATTGCGATCGAGAATGTCTGGAACCAGTTCCTGTTGAGCCCGCTGGAAGCGGTGCGCTACGTGGACGAATTCGAGAGCTCGTGGGTCGGCTGGCACTTTGATATCGGCAATGTGGTGAACTTCGGCTTTCCCGAACAGTGGATCCGGCTCCTCGGCAAGCGCATCGTCAAGATCCACGTGAAGGAATACAGCCGCAAAAAGCGCGACAAGGAAGGTCCATACGCGGGCTTCAAAGTTCCATACCTATCGGGGGACAATGACTGGCCGGCCGTGATGGCCGCGCTTGACGAGGCGAACGGAAATCTGCTCTACAAAGGTTTCAAAACCTGAGTAGCAAGCCGGGATTCCGCGCGACCCAAAAAAAGCGATTCGTAAC
>CAIYDY010000117.1 GCA_903925015.1 uncultured Acidobacteriia bacterium | reverse complement strand
CTTTCAACGTCTTCCGGCTCTTGCCGTTCCGCGAGTTGCCGCTGCCGTTGCCGGCCGCATCGTGTTTCGGATACCCCAGGTGATGGTTCATCTCGCCCGCCAGCATCCGCTCCACCAGCGCCTTGGTCAGCTCCTTGGCCAGACCGGCCCTATCAGGCTGCTCCCGCTGGTCGCGATCAACTCGTCTATTAGTTCTGTTCTGATTGCCATTCGGTTCTCCTATCGTCGTCCTTTTTGGAGAACCGCGTTTACACAAAGTGCTGAACACCCTCCCCCTCGCGGCGCAGACGCGAACCAACCTCCCGGCCCCTTGGCTGCAGTCCGCGGCAAATCACCCTTGCAGCAGGCTCAAATACTCCCCTAGGGTTGCGTCCAACCGCCCATGGAGAAAGGCTTGGAACGGTCCCGTGTCTTCTCGGCTGTCTCGCCGCATGGACGCGTGTTCCAGAGCGTCCAGATAGGTTTTCCTGTCTTCCGGGCGCACGGCAACGGGCGGATATCCGCCACGGATCAACAGAAGGTTCATCAGCAACCGCGCGGTGCGTCCGTTGCCATCGGAAAAAGGATGGATTGCCACCAGGCGGAAATGAGCCTCAAAGCTGGCGGCAGGCTCCGGGGGTGCCCCGAGCAGCCATTCGCCGTATTCCCGCATCAGCGCCGGGATCTTGACGGGGTTGGGAAAGACGACGGGAGAGCCGGCGATGCGGCGTGGAAACCTGCTGTAGACACCGCCGATGTCGGGCTGGCTCCGAAAAACAATGCGGCGGTGAAGTTCGCGCACCATGGCCTCATCCACTGGGGTGTCCCCGGCTGCAACCTCGCGCATCCAGAGAACGGCGTTGTAATGGTCGACCGCTTCCAGATGGTCGCGCAAAGGCTTCCCTCCCACGGTGATCCCGTGCTCGATGAGTTCCGCGGTTTCCCGCAACGTCAAGGTGTTGCCCTCAATGGCGTTGGAGGTGTAGGTGAGGTCGACGTCGTAGGATTTTTGCAGGGCCAGCAACGCGCCACCGGAAAGGGGGCGCAGCGCGTCCAGCTGTCTTTTTTTTTCGGCAATGGCGTACAAGATGTTCTGCGACATGCCAGTTGGTTGGGGCTGGTTGGTTGGGGCGGCGGAGTCCATTCATCGCGGCTGGCACCGATCCGGTCCTGCGATCCGCAAGCCTGCGCTGTTTCTTCGCCGCTTCCTCGTGGCGTCTTCGTGGCTTCCTCGTCCGCGCGTGCTCTCCAGTTTCCGCCACTCCAGTTTACCTTCCAGCGAAGTGGCGGAGATTGCCGAGGGGCTGGGCATCAGACCGCGTCGCGTTCGAAGAATTGCGGACCGTTCTTCCGGAAGACGTGCAAAGGAATCGGTGAGACGCATGAGGGTCAACCCGTGGTCTCCGATCCTGACGGGTGGAGGGTGGCCGGCGGATGGCCCCCCTCTTACCGATTCACGGGTCGGTGTTCGGGCTACCGGGGATAGCCGTAGTAGCAGCCGGGGTCCTCGTGCCAGTAGCCCCAGCGGTCGTAGAAGCCGCAGGGTGGGGGTGGAGGGGGGTAGTAGGCACGGTTCCCGTATCCAAACGCGCCGTTACCAAGAACGATGCCTGGGCGATAGGATGGGCGGACCACGATTTCGGGTCTGCGGTAGCGGTCCCGGTCCCCATCCCTGTCGCGGGGATAGCCGCGGTCGGAGTCGCGGTGCCGTTCGACTTCCACGCGGCCGCGCTCACCTCGCCATTCGGCGAAGGTGGTGGCGGGCACTGCGAGCATGGTTGCGGCGAGCAGCACCCCAGCCGTTGCGGGCTTGACGAGAGCTGCGGTTTTCTTGAGGATTGTTTCGATTGTGCGTTTCATCTCTGTTAGCCTCCTTGTCAGGCTGTGCCCGATGGGGATGCAAGCCGGGAGCCAAAACGCATGTCGTTGATAAATATGGACTTGAGTGCTCTCGTAGAGCTAATCTGGAAGTCCATTACCACCAGGGTGGCCGGGAAGCACCACTTGCCTACCAGGTCACCGTGACGCCGGGGCTCAGCTCCCAAATCTTGGTGTCCGGTGCGAGCTCCTGCAGTTTCGACGGTCGTCCCACCAAGGGCGGGAAGGTGCCGAAGTGCATGGGGATCACCATTGGAGCCTTGAGGAGGCGGCAGGCGAGGGCGGCCTCGCGGGGGCCCATCGTGTAGAGATCGCCGATGGGGAGGAATGCCAGATCCGGCTTGTAGAGTTCGGCGATCAGCGCCATGTCGCTGAAGACGGTGGTGTCGCCGGCGAAGTAGGCGACGCGCCCGTCGGGGAAAGTCAGAACGTAGCCGGCCGCCTCGCCGCCGTAGACGAATGATCCGTCGTCCTCGGCGATGCCGCAGCTGTGGATGGCGTGGGTCATGGTGACATCCACGGAGCCAACGCGCTGGGTGCCGCCCTTGTTCATGCCTGCGCAGTTGGCGACGCCTTTGCGGCCAAGCCAGGCGGCGGTTTCGTAGATGGCCACCACGGTTGAGCCGAACTTGGAGGCGAGGGGTAGAGCGTCCTGGATGTGGTCGAAATGGCCGTGGGAGATCAGGATGGTGTCGCAGCGGGTGATTTCGAATCCGGCTGGATACGAAGGGTTGCCGGTTGTCCATGGATCGAGTATGAGCGTTTCGCCGCCGGGCAGCACGATTTGGAATGTGCCATGTCCGAGCCAGGTGATTTCCATGGGGGCCGATTGGGTGGTTGGCATACGTTCACCCGCGATTATGCCACGGCCACCGCTATTCTGGGAAGGTGCCCCACCAGACGCCCCTGCGGCAGCCCGTGGATTGGAGCCGGACCTTTGTCCCCACCTTGCGGGAGGAGCCGGCGGGAGTGGAATCGCCCACCCGACGCCTGTTGGTGCGTGCCGGCTACTGCCGGACCCAGGCCGGCGGGGGATTTGCGAATCTGACCTTGGCGGCGAGGTCGCTGGCGAAGATCGAGCGGATTGTGCGGGTGGAACTGGCGGCGCTGGGGGCGCATGAAGTCCGGCTTCCGGTTTCCGAGGCGCTGGAAATTGCCAGGGCGGAAATGCGCAGTGCGCGGCAGATGCCGCAGCTGTGGGTGTCGGCGCTTTCGGGTGCCGCGGCGCTTTCCGGACCCGTGCCGGGGATCGGGGCCATCTCGTTCGATGCCGAAGTGGCCGGACTCGAAATCTCGTACCGCAATCTACGCGTTGCGTTCCGGAAGGCCTTGTCCCGGTGCGGCGTGCACGTGGTCGAGGTGGAAGGCGGCTTTCTGGCTCCCTGCGAGGGCGGGGAAGACCGGTTGGCGAGGTGTCCGCAATGCGGCTACACGGCCAGTTTGAATCGAGCTGCGGCCAAAGCGCCGGAACCCGTGGTGGCGGATCCGGACGGCGATATGCCTCCGGAACCCTTCCATACGCCAGGTCGCAAGACGATTGCCGAAGTTGCGGAATTCACCGGTCTGCCCGGCTCCTCGCAGATGAAGAGCTTGGTGTTGGTAGCCGACGGGAGTCCGGTCTTGGTCATGGTGCGTGGCGACGACCAAATGAGTGGTCCCCGGCTCCTGTCGGCGTTGGGTGCCTCCGCCTACCGGCCTGCCACGCCGCCCGAGATTGCGGACTGGTTCGGGGCGGAACCTGGATCTTTGGGGCCGGTCGGTGCCAGGATCCGTACGATAGCCGATTTGGCGCTGAAAGGCCGCCGCAACATGGTTTCAGGGGCCAACCGAACCGATTACCACCTGCGCAATGTGACGCCGGGGCGTGATTTCCAGGCCGAGTACTGCAACCTGCGGCGCGCGGTGGTCGGGGATATCTGCGGCCAGTGCGGAGGCGCAGCGCTGACCGCAGAGCCCGCCATCGAAGTGGCGCTCCTGCGGAAGCTGGGCGGTGCCGTTCCTCCCCTTGCATGTTTGGGCGAGATCCGCGTGGAGCGAATCCTCGAAGCGTTGGTCGCGGCAGGGATTGCGGCAGGGGTTGCGGCGGGTCGCGATGAAAACGGGATGTTCCTGCCGGTGGGTGTGGCTCCATTCGATGTTGTTGTGACGCCCGTCAATACCAAGGACGAAGCGGTTCGCGACACCGCGGTGGAACTCGCGTCGGAACTGGCGGCTCTCGGTTGCGATGTGCTCCATGACGACCGCGACGAGCGGCCGGGCGTCAAGTTCAAGGATGCGGATCTCATTGGCATCCCGTGGCGCATCACAATTGGCGGCAAGAAGCTGGCCGTGGGGTTGGTGGAGTTGTACAACCGCAAGACCCGCGAAGTGCGGGATTTGACTCCCGAGGAGGCTTTGGACGCAGTGGTTTCGGCATGGGGGGCATCAAGATGACGACGACAACCGATTGGAAGCTGTTTCGGGAACAGTTTCCGGCGCTGAAGGGTTGCACCTACTTGAACTCGGCAACCTACGGGCAACTGCCTCTTCGGACCGTGGCTGCGGTCCAAGCCCATTTCGCCCACCGCGATGCCCTCGCTTGCCTGGATTTCCTCGCCTGGTTCGACGATATGGATGAACTGCGGGCGCTGGTGGGCAGGCTCATCCATTGCCAGCCCGCCGATGTTGCGTTTCTTTCCACCGCAGCCGAGGCGCTGTCCCTCTTTCTGGGAGGAATGAACTGGAATCCGGGCGATAAGATCGCCACCCTGCCGGACGAGTTTCCCAACCAGTTCTACTATGGCCGGTTCCTGGGCCAGCGCGGGGTGGAATTGGTGGAAGTGCCGGAATTGTCGGAATTGCCGACCGGCACAAAGGCCGTTGTGCTGAGCACCGCCAGCTACTCCAACGGCTACACGCCGGATCTGGATCGAATTTGCCGGATGGCCCGTGAAGCCGGGGCCCTGATCTACATTGACGGCACACAAAGCGTCGGGGCATTGCGGTTCGACGTCGCGGCGCTGCGTCCCGACATGTTTGCGGTCGATCCCTACAAATGGGGGATGGCACCGAACGGGGCCAGCTACATGTATGTGTCGCCGGAACTGCGGCGTGTGCTCGATCCGGCTGTGATTGGTTGGCGGAGCGACAAGGGGTGGCGCTCCGTGGACTCGCTGAACAAGGGAGCTCCGGAATTTCCGGACGGTGCCGACCGGTACGAAGGAGGAATGCTCAATTTCCCGTCCCTGTATGGGTTGGCCGAATCGATCCGCATGATGCTAGAGATCGGACCGGACGTGATTGAGGCACGTGTGCTGGATCTGGCGGCGAAGACGGGGGCTGCGCTTGAGGCCGTCGGGGCCACTATCGTGAACAGGGGCACCCATATCGTCGCAGCCCGATTCGAGGGCTTGGACGCTTCGGCACTGGCACGCGGCTTGGCAGCGCGAGGCATCATCGTTGCAGCCCGCCACGGAAACCTGCGCGTCGCCGCCCACATCTATAACGATGAATCCGACATTGCCGAATTGGTGGGTGCGATACAAGCCCTGCGGCAGGACCCGGCAACGCTAAAATAGAAGATTCGATGCGAATCCTGCGCTGGTTGCTGCTGGTGGCGATGCTCGTCCTTGCGGCGGGCGTCTACCGGAGTTACGTCCAGCAGCGGCAGGCGCAGAAAAAGAACCGGCGCGCCACCCCGTCGTCCCTGCCGTCCGGTACCGTGGGCACCGCCATCGATTTCGAGTGGGCGCAGAGCGCCGACGGCAAGCCCGCGGTCAAGATCTTCGCCAAAAACTCCAAGCAGACGGACAACAACCGCACGGAGCTTCAGGATGTGGAACTCCGCATCTACATGAAGGATGCCAAGCACTTCGACCGCATCCGTACCCCCTTGGCCGAATTCGCCACCGGCGACAACAAGCTCTACGCCCCGGGCGAGGCGGAAATCACGCTGGGTGTTCCGTCAGAGGGCGAGCCGGACAGGACGCTCACCTCGATCACTGCCGCCGGTATCAACTTTGACAGCCAGAGCGGGCAGGCGATTACCGACAAGCACGTCCAGTTTTCTTTCAACGGCGGCAGCGGCACGTGTAACGGGGCATCGTACGATCCCGAATCGCACAGCCTGCACCTCAGCAACAGCGTGGTGCTGAACCTGCGGGGCAAGAATCCGAAGAGCAAGCCGATGAAGGTGGAGGCGGGCGACCTTACGTACAGCGAGGTCGAGAACGTGGTCCGCCTGGGCCCCTGGTCGCGCTTGACGCGGGACCAGACGATCATCAACGCGGGTGCGAGTGTTGTGAACTTGGCGGTATTCGAGGGCGAGGATGGGAAGAAGGAGCGGCATCTGGGTTCCGTTGACGCTGCCGCCGCCACGGGCACCGACAAACGTCCCGGGCGCGAGCTGGAGTATGCGGCGGGGATGCTCCATGTCGCCTACAATGCCGATGGTCTTACGGACAAACTCACCGGCACGGGCGGTGCAAAGCTGGTCGCGCATGGCAACGGGGCCGTCACGACGATGAATGGCGACAGTGTGGATCTGTTTTTCAATACCGAGAGCGGTGAATCCGAGCTTTCGAGCGCCATCGCCAAGGGGCACAGCCAGATTGAATCGAAACCGACGGTCGATCCCAAAGGCCTCACCGCCGACACCAAGATTTTGAAATCGGACGTGCTGAATTTGCACATGCGCGCGGGCGGGCACGATTTGGAGCGCGTGGATACGCCACTGCCCGGAACGCTGGAGTTCCTCCCCAACCAGATTGCACGCCACCGCCGGGTACTGCGCTCCTCCGACATGGATATCCGTTACGGGGCGAAGAACGAGATCCAGTCCTTCAAAGCCAACAACGCAGCCACCCAAACGTATCCTTCCGAGGAGGATAGGCGGAAGAAGAAGCCGAACCTGGCTGTTGCGAACACCAGCAGCAAGGTCTTGGATGCCGTATTCGACGACAAGCAGCAGTTGAAGCAGATGCACCAGACCGGGGATTTTCATTACTCGGAGGGTCCACGGAAGGCGGAGGCGGAATCCGCGACACTGGAGAACGACGGCAACATCATGCGCCTCAATGCCCATGCCCGCGTCGCGGACGACGCCGGTTCCACTGCGGCCGATGCCATCGAGTTGCACCAGGCAACGGGGGATTTCGACGCCCGCGGCCACGTTTCGACGACCCGGTTGCCTGACGAGAAGAAGGCCACATCCGACATGCTGGACAAGGGGGAGCCGACCCAGGGCATGGCCGACCGGGTCACATCCGAGAACCGGAACCGGGCCATCCACTATGTGGGCAACGCCGTGGTCTGGCAGGCCTCAAACCGCATTCAAGCCGACCGGATCGACATCGACCGGGAGAAAAAGACCCTGCTGGCGGATGGCCAGGTCACTTCCCAATTCCTCGATAACAGGAACAAAAACAGCGCGGACAAGGAAAAGACGAAACCCGCGGCGTCCACGCCCATCTTCACTATAGTGAGGGCTCCGCACATGGTGTACACGGACCAGGACCGGCAGGCTGTTTACAGCGGGGGCACCGAGTTCGTGCGGTCCGGCATGACGGTGAAATCGGCTACGCTGCGGTCTTTCCTGAACAACGACAAGTCGGATTCCGATTCCCGGATCGACAAGGCGTATGCCGACGGCAAGGTGGAAATTGTGCAGGCCGGACGGCAGCGCAGCCGCGTCGGCACGGGCGAGCATGCCGAGTATTACACGGCGGATGGAAAAGTGGTGCTTACCGGGGGCGAGCCGATGTTGAAGGACTCGGTGCGCGGCGATACGCGAGGCGCGAAGCTGACGTATTTTACCGACGACGACCGTCTGATGGTCGACGGCGAACCCCAGAAGCCGGCAAGGACCGAACTCAAGAAAAAGCGTCGATGACGAAACTGGAAACGGTCGAAATATCCAAGTCCTACAGGGGCCGCCGCGTTGTGGCCGATGTATCGCTGCATGTCCAGCGGGGCGAAATTGTGGGTCTGCTGGGGCCGAACGGCGCCGGGAAGACCACGTCGTTTTACATGGTGGTCGGGCTGATCAGTCCGGATTCCGGCAAGGTTCTGCTGGACGGCAAGGACCTGACGGACATGGCCATGTTCGAGCGGGCCCGCAACGGGATCAGCTACCTGCCGCAGGAGGCGTCGGTCTTCCGCAAGCTGACGGTGGAGGAGAATTTGATGGCGATCCTCCAAACCCGCCGCTTGACGGGCCGCGAACGGCGCGAGAAGATGAACCACTTGATCGAGCAGATGGGGCTGGAGACGGTGCGCCGGAGCAAGGGGTATGTGCTTTCGGGGGGCGAACGGCGGCGCGTGGAGATCGCGCGGTCGCTGGCAATCGACCCGAGTTTCCTGTTGCTGGACGAACCGTTTTCCGGGATCGACCCGATCCAGGTGATCGAGTTGCAAAAGATCATCCTCGACCTGAAGCGGAAGGGCTTGGGGATTTTGGTCACCGACCACAATGTCCGCGAGACGCTGACTGTGACCGACCGGGCTTATATCATCAATGCGGGGAAGATTTTCCGCAGCGGGTCGCCGGACGATCTGGCGAACGACCCGGAAGTGCGCCGGGTGTATCTGGGCGAGTCGTTTAATTTCTGAATCAGAAATTCCCGTTCCAAGAACGGAGGGTTGCTGTCGCCGGTCCCGATTTCCGCCTGTCCCGGTACCTAGGCGGACGTGGCTTTCCCTTGCCTCACGATCACCCAAGTCTCCAACGTAATACTTCGGTAATACCAACCCCAACCCCCGTCCACCCCCTTTCCCAACCCCCTCCACCCATGCAATTCTGAGACATCGGCGTCGCGCGTGGCGCCATTTTTTCAACCCTGGGACTCATCTTTTGGCTCAAGCTCTGGCTCAAGCACTGCTGCAAGCAGAAGAACTCGAAGTGTGCGGCGCGGACCTTGTCCGGCCCGCCGTCGTCCCAGACCCATCCAGATCTCAAAATCCAGTACCGGAAACGGAACTATAACCCAAATGTCCAGCCCAAAAAAGGCCCACTTCCCCCCCATCGCCATCGTCGGAGCCAGTGCGATTTTCCCCGGCTCCACCGACGCCCATGGCTTTTGGCGCGACATCCTCGCGGGCCGCGATCTCATCACCGACGTCCCGGAACACCGCTGGCTCCTCCAGGACCACTACGATCCCGACCCCAAGGCCGAGGACAAAACCTACTGCCGCCGCGGGTCGTTCCTGGGTGAGATCGACTTCGACCCCATCGAATTCGGTGTCCAGCCGACTGCCATCTCGGCCACCGACACCTGCCAACTTCTCGCCCTCATCGCCGCTCGCCAAGTCCTCGACGACGCGATGAAAAACCAGTTCACCGAACTGAACCGCGAGCGCGCTAGCGTCATCCTCGGCGTCACATCCGGCCAGCAGCTCTTCCTCAACGTGACCTGCCGCCTCCAGCGCGGTGTCTGGATGAAGGCACTGCGCGAATCCGGTGTCGTCGAAGCGGAGGCCATCCAAATCTGCGACCGCATTACCAATTCCTACGTGCCGTGGCAGGAAAACACCTTCCCGGGACTGCTCGGGAACGTGGTCGCGGGCCGCATCGCCAACCGGTTCAACCTAGGCGGCACCAACTGCGTCATCGACGCCGCATGCGCCAGCTCGCTTTCCGCGCTCGCCATGGCTGTGGACGAACTGCACCTGGGCCACTCGGACCTTGTGATCACTGGCGGCGCGGACACCTTTAATGATGCGCCGATGTTCGTGGCGTTCTCCAAGACCCCGGCGCTCTCGAAGTCGGGCGATTGTAGGCCATTTTCGGACAAGGCCGACGGTACGATCCTCGGTGAAGGCGTTTCGCTGTTCGCGCTGCGCCGCCTCGAAGACGCCGAACGCGACGGCAACCGAATCTACGCGGTCATCAAAGGTCTCGGGTCGTCGTCGGACGGGCGTTCGAAGTCGATCTATGCGCCGGTTCCCGAAGGTCAGGCGAAGGCGCTGCGCCGCTGCTACGAATCGGCGGGATACGGTCCCGAAACGGTCGGGATGGTCGAAGCTCACGGTACCGGCACCGTGGCGGGCGACGCGGCCGAGTTTGAAGGGTTGCGCCAAGTCTTCTCGGCAGCTTCCGCTGAGAAGCAGTGGTGCGCGTTGGGCTCGGTGAAGTCGCAGATTGGCCACACCAAGGCCGCAGCCGGTGCCGCCAGCCTATTCAAGGCGACGCTCGCCCTGCACCACCGGATTCTGCCGCCCACCATCAAGGTGGACAAGCCGAATCCGAAGATCAGCATCGAAAACAGCCCGTTTTACCTGAACACGAAGACGAGGCCGTGGGTGCGTCCGGCGGACTATCCGCGCCGCGCGTCGATCAGCTCGTTCGGTTTCGGCGGCACGAATTTCCACGTCGCGATGGAGGAGTACGAGGGCCCCGGAGTTCACCCGCAGCAGCATTGGAACGCAGCGTCGGAGCTGTTCACCGTTTCCGGCACCAGCCAGGCCGATCTGGACGCGAAGTGCAAGGGTATCCTCGGCCGCGCAACCGATCAGAATTTCCCGCTGTTGGCCCGCGATTCGCAGGTGGCCTTCGATGCCTCCGCGCCGTTCCGCATGGCCGCCGTGGCTGAGAACGTTGCGGATCTGAAGAAGAAGCTGGATCCGGCCAACCGCGCGATGCCGGGCGTCTATTCCGGTTCCACCAAGCCGACGGGTACGACGGCATTCCTGTTCCCCGGCCAAGGGAGCCAGTACGTTGGAATGACCGGCGATCTCGCCATGGCCTTCCAAGAAGCACGCGCCGCTTGGGACCGCGCTCCATGGCTGGGCGAAGCGGTTTTCCCCCAGCCCGTTTATTCGGACGAAGCCCGCAAGGCCCAGGCCGCCACGCTGCAGCAGACCGAATGGGCGCAGCCTGCCATCGGCACCGCAAGCGTCGCCATCCTCAACATTCTAAGTACTTTGGGCGTGAGCCCCGATTGCGTCGGCGGCCACAGCTTCGGTGAAATTACTGCCCTGTACGCCTCCGGCGGCACAGATCTCGACACGATGGTCGGTATCGCCCGGCGTCGCGGCGAATTGATGGCCGAGGCGTCCAGCACCCCCGGTGCCATGCTCTCCGTGCGCAGCGGTGCCGACCAGACGCAGGCCATGCTGACCGAATGGGGCGTGGATGTCTCGGTTGCCAACCGCAATAGCCCCACCCAGACCGTACTTTCCGGTTCGGTAACCGCCATTGAGCAGGCGGAAGTCCGGTTCAAGGCCCAAGGCAGCACCGTCGTTCGGCTGCCGGTATCCACCGCATTCCATTCCCCGTTGGTGGCACCCGCCGCCGGTGCGTTCCGCGCACATCTGGAGGATTGCTACCTCTCCGAGGCGACCCTTCCGTTCTACGCCAACTTCGACGGGGAATTGCACCCGACGCAGCCGTCCCTGATGCGTGACCGCCTTGCCGACCAGGTCGCAAGCTCCGTCCACTTCCATGACATGGTGGAAAAGATGTACGAGGACGGGGTCCGGACTTTCGTGGAAGTTGGACCGTCCGCAGTGCTGTCGTCACTGGTGAAGAGCATCCTGGGGGACCGCCCCTTCTCGGCGATTTCGCTCGACCGCCAAGGCACAAACGGCGTGACCGCGCTGTGGCATGGACTGGGCCAGTTGGCGGTGCAGGGTGTCCAGATGAATTGGGCGGACCTGCGCAAGCAGCACGACATTCTGCCCGAGCCGGGTCCGGCACCGAAGTTCCTTGTGAAGATCAATGGCGGCAATTATGGCCGCCCGTACCCGCCCGCCGGTGGCGCGGCGGCATTGCCGAAGCCTGTGGTGAAAGCGGCAGTCCCCGCACCGCCGGTGGCAGCTCCCAAGGCCGCGGAAGCACCAAAGCCCGCCGCAGTTCCAGCACCAGTTCCACCGCCTCCGCCCGCACCTGTTGCAGTAGCCAAACCCATCGCCCCGCAAATGTCCGTCCCGACACCAACACCATCCAACAACGCCACCGACCTCTACCGGGTCTTCCAGGAATCGATCTCCCAGGCCCATTTCGGCTGGCAGTCGAGCTTGGCAAAGGCGCATGAAGACTACCTGAAGACGATAGAAGGTGCATACCTGGCAGCGCTCGGAACCCCTGCGGCTCGTACAACTCCCGTTGTGGGGCAGGCAATCTTGCCTGCAGCCGCCTTTCAGGCGGCGGTAACCGTCCCCCCGGCAGCGCCAGCACCACCACCGCCCGCGCCGGTACCGGATGCAGTAGCGGCTCCAGTTGCCAAGGTGCCGGCAGCGCCTCCACCTGCGCCCAAACCCGCGCCGGTGGCTGCGGCCAAACCCGCAGTGGACTACACCGCCGTTCTCCTCGACGTGATCGCCGACAAAACCGGCTATCCCGTCGATATGCTGAACCCCGACATGGCACTCGAAGCCGACCTCGGCATCGACTCCATCAAGCGCGT
>CAIYDY010000116.1 GCA_903925015.1 uncultured Acidobacteriia bacterium | reverse complement strand
CTGGGACGCCACGCGCTTGGCGCTCGCTGGCGGAATCGACGGCTACAGGTTGCCGGGCAGGGAAGTGATGCCGGGCGTCCGAATGGGACTGAACGTCTCCTGGAATCCCGACAAGGTAACGATTACCGGACCGGCTGTCATTGGCGGAAGCACCTTCATCGGGGACGGGGCTGTGATCGAGGGGCCAACCCTGATCGGTGCCGGTTCCGTCATCGAAGCCGGTGCCACCCTGCGGGGATGTATTCTTGGTGAGTACACACGCGTCAGTTCCGTAGCCCGGTTGGACAACGTGCTGGTTTTCGGACCCAACTGCATCAATCCGGACGGTAGCCATTTGGATATCCGGGAGACCCAATTGGGATGGCTGGTGGACGACGCCAGGCGCAAACAGGATGTGCCCGACGAGGCGCTGACGCTTCTTGAGGCATCGCGGGAGCTAGACCAGTAGAGTGTCGGAAGTGAGGATGAGGGGAATATGCGATTCGACAACAGTACAATGAACGGGCTACTGGTTTCCAAGGTGTTGGATGCCCGTATTGACGCGGCGGTGGCGCAGGAATTGAAATTGGCGCTGCTCCAACATTTCCAACCTGAGCCGCAAACCGTCATTCTGAATCTGGAAGCGGTTACTTTCATCGACTCCAGTGGCCTTGGAGCCTTGGTCAGCGTCCTCAAGAACCGGGGCAACGGTGGCGACTTGATCATCTCCGGAAGCAAGGGTGCCGTGGCCAGTATGTTCAAGCTCACCCGCATGGACAAAGTTTTTCGAGTTTTCGCGACAACCGAAGAAGCCCTTCAGGCTGTCTCGAAGTAAAGTAATAGCCGTGAACTGGATTCGACTCACGATCCCGAGCGAGTTGGAAGGGGCCACACTGGTCGGCCAAAGCGTCCATGCCATTTGCCATCACCTGGGGCTGGATGAAACCACGGTTTTTCAAATCGAACTCTGCGTCGTCGAGTCGGTCACCAACGCTATCCGCCATGGTTACAAGCTCGCTACGGGCAACGAGGTAACGGTCAACCTCTCGGTTTCCGGCAGCTCCGTCGAAGTTGAGGTGTCCGACGACGGCGAGCCGATGCCTCTGGATAGCCGGGCCGCTTTGTGCGAGGGGTCCGACGTGTTCAATTTCGACGAGACCGATCTGGATTCGGTGCCGGAGGGCGGCATGGGCTTGCAGATCATCCGCTCCACCATGGACCACGTCGAATATTCCACCGACGGTCGTACAAACCGTTTGCGTATGACCAAAATTCTGCCGAAAGCCGAGGAGGCATTGCATGGGTGACACAACTGGCGGTAACACATTGGGCGGGAATTCTTCGGGTGGACAGCCGCTCTGGAAGCTGCTGAACGTCCTCTGCAAGCCGCACCCGTGGCACGGCATCTCCCCAGGCGAAAACGCCCCGCAGATGGTCAACTGCTTCATCGAAGTCGTGCCTTGCGACACCGTCAAGTACGAAATCGACAAGGTGAGCGGCTATCTCAAGGTCGACCGGCCGCAGCGCTATTCCAACATCTGCCCGGCCCTCTACGGCTTCCTGCCGCAGAGTTATTGCGGCGAATCCGTGGCGGAGTACTCCACGATGAAAACGGGGCGCGACTTGGCCGGCGATGGCGACCCCCTCGATTTTTGCGTTCT
>CAIYDY010000115.1 GCA_903925015.1 uncultured Acidobacteriia bacterium | reverse complement strand
TCTCACTTTTGATGCTGTCCTTGATTGCGGGCGGCCCGGCACAACTGGTGGGCGCTGCCGGAATTTTCGTGGTTGCGCTGCATCTGGTGGTAGCAATTTTTGTCGGTGGAGGCGGTCTGCGGGATCTCGCGGCGCTGGCGACAGCTCCCCTGTATGTCGTCTGGAAGTTGCTGATGTTGCCCGCCGTCCTGCGGTCATCGCGAGGTAAGACGACGTGGGTCCGTACCGAACGCGCCAGCGAGGAGGTCCGCAAGTGAGCACGGCATCATCTGTTTCAGATGTTTCGGTTGTCATCGTCTCCTTCAACACCCGCGACCTGTTGCGCGAATGCCTGCAGAGTCTCGAACAGCAATCGCAGGGGATTTCCAAGGAAGTGTTTGTTGTGGACAACATCTCCCGCGACCAATCCGCCGACATGGTGGAGAAGGAGTTTCCGGAGGTCAAGTTGATCCGCAGCGATGTAAACCTGGGTTTTGCGGCGGCCAACAACAAGGCCTTTCCGCACTGCACGGGCCGCTATGTGGTCCTGTTGAATTCGGATGCGTTCCTGAAGGACGGGGCGCTGCGGAAGTCGATTGCGTACATGGATAGCGACCCGGGCATTGGTCTGGGTGGTGCCAGGCTGACGGGGCGCGATGGCTCCTGGCAGCCTTCGGCGCGTCTATTCCCGTCGCCTTTGAACGATTTTCTGACGCTCACGGGGTTGGCCGGGAAATTCCCGAAGTCGCGTTTCTTTGGACGCTTTGACCGCACCTGGGCCGATCAGGGCGAGTCCACGGACACGGACTGGGTGCCCGGTGCGTACTCGATTATCCGCAGAAGCGTGCTGGAGACGGTCGGTTATTTCGACGAGAATTTCTTCCTCTATTACGAGGAGGTGGATCTCTGCAAGAGGATCAAGAACGCGGGCTACCGGATCCGGTATTGGGGTGACGTGGGGGTGATCCATCTGGGCGGCGAGTCCTCGAAAACGGTGACCGGCGTCACGTTTTCCAAGGCCGGGTCGCAGCTGACGCTTTGGCGGATGCGGGCGGGATTGCTGTATTTCCGGAAGCACCATGGCGCGCTGGGTGCGCGGATGGCACGGGACATCGAGCTGGGCTGGCATTCCATCCGGGCTCGCAAGAACCGGGACAGCAAGGACGAAAAACGGGTTCTGAAGGCCAAGGATTCAGCCCGCTTGGTCGAATTGATGCTCCAGGCATGGAAGGAAACGGACGGTGGGAAGGTGTCCCCGCCCCGTCCCTGGAAATTCGATGCTTGAGAATGTCCGGGAGGATTGGCGCACGTACGAGGGCGATCTCACCAGGCAGGGCCTGTGGGTGATGCTCGTGTTCCGTTTCGGCCAGTGGCGGTACAGTGTGAAACCGGCGATCATCCGCATTCCACTCTCGTTCATCTACAAGGTTTTGAAATTGTGGAGCCAGATCCTGACCGGCATCGACCTGCCGTGCGAGGTGAAGGTCGGACACCGGTTCAAGATCGAACATTTCGGCGGAATCATCGTCAGCGGCGATGCCCAGTTTGGCGACGATGTTGTCATCCGCAATAACGTGACAGTTGGATTGCGGCGCACGGGTGTGCGGGGAGCGCCGGTGTTTGGCAACCGGGTGGATATCGGCGCCGGTGCGGTGATTGTTGGGCCAATCCACATCGGAGATGATGTGAGTATCGGAGCCAACGCCGTGGTGCTGCAGGATGTTCCGGCAAATTCGATTGCAGTGGGAGTGCCGGCTACGATCAAGCCCAAGCGTCCGCGCAAAATGCCGGAGTCAAGTTCAGAGGTCAGTTCTGGAAAGGATGGGGCGGCCCAAGTGCCGTCCGTTTAACTCATGTCTATCTTCGTAACCGGCGGTGCAGGTTTTATCGGATCCCAGTTCATCCGGGACTGGGTTGTCCAAAATCCGGACGAACTCGTGATCAACTTCGACTCGCTCACCTACGCGGGCAATTTGGAAAACCTTGCCCCGGTGGACAAGCTGCCGAACTACCGAATGGTGAAGGGCGACATCTGCGATGAGAACGCGGTGTTGGCCGCGATTCCGGAAGATTGCGCGGCGGTGGTGAATTTTGCCGCCGAGTCCCATGTGGACCGCAGCATTCTCAGCGCCAAGGAGTTTGTCCAGACGAACGTGCTGGGGACCCAGACTCTGCTGGATATCTCCCGCCACAAGAAGGTGGGCAGGTTTCTGCACATCTCCACCGACGAGGTCGGCGGCAGCATGGAACCCAACCAGTGGTTCACCGAGGATATGCCGCTGAACCCATCCAGCCCCTACGCCGCCAGCAAGACTGCGGCGGAGCACTTGGTACGGGCGGCGTCCCACACCTTCGGGATGGATACGATCATTACGCGCACCAGCAACAACTACGGGCCCTACCAGTTCCCGGAGAAATTGCTGCCGCTGGCAATTTCCAACGCCATGCAGGGGCTACCGATACCGGTGTACGGCGACGGATTGCAGGAACGGGACTGGATCCACGTGGCCGATAACACGCGCGCGCTCGGCATTGTCCTGCGCAGGGGCAGGGCGGGGCAGACTTACCACATCGGCGGCAAGAATCCACTTCGGAACATGGATGTTTTGAAGATCCTGCTGAAGACGGTGGGACAGCCGGAATCCCTGTTGACGCATGTGACCGACCGGCTTGGCCACGACCGGCGCTACGCGGTCGATTGCTCCAAGACGTATCGCGAACTGGGCTGGGAGCCCGAAATTGGGTTCGCCGAGGGATTGGCGGCCACCGTCGCTTGGTACCGCGACAACCAAGCCTGGGTCCAGCGCACCCGCAGCGGTGAATACAAGGACTACTACGCAAGGATGTACGGCAACGTATGAGGACAGCCCTCGCACTCGCCATCTTGACGTGCATTTCCGGGGTCGGCGTGTTGGCACAGAATGCCGACACGCTGGATTTCCATGAGCTGCGCAAGGAGCGCAAGCTCAGCACGGAGGAGATGGTGAAAGCGTTCGAGGCTCCTCCTATTGAGGTCTATACCCTGAGGCAGGGGGATGAGATCTTTGTCGAGGTCTGGACCCGGCCGGAGCTTTCGGGGAAACACATCATTGGCCCCGACGGGCGGATCACTCTGCCCGTCGTCGGGAGCATCACTTTGGCGAACCTGACCCGCGAGGGTGCGCAGGATGCTGTTCGGACCGCGCTGCTGAAGTACTATTCGGAGATTGCGGTAACTGTTCGTGTCGACCGCTACACGTCGTACCACATCTATGTGCTGGGCAGGGTGACGACGGGCGGGGCCTTGGAATTTGAAAAACAGCCTAACCTGATGCAGGTCTTGACGCGCGCGGGTAGTTTGCCCGTCGGCGGATCCGGCGCGGAAAAGGCGGGCTTGGTGCGGTGCGCCATTTTCCGGGGTACGGACAAGATTGTGTGGATCGACTTGCGCCCGCTGGTGTCGCAGGGCAATTTGGCTTTGAATATTCGCTTGGCTCCGGACGATCTGGTGTACCTGCCGGACGCCGACGACCGCTTGGTGTACGTACTGGGTGACGTGGCCCATCCAGGTGCCTATCGGTTGACTGCGGACATGTCGTTCCTGGATGCCTACAGCCAAGCCGGCGGGGCCACCGACGACGGCGACCAAGTCCATATTGCGCACATTCGGTCCGGCATTGGGCAACGGGAAATCTCCATGAAGCAAATTTTGGCAGGCAAGAAGGATTTGAACATGGCGATGGAGGAGGGGGACATCATCTTCGTACCGAAGAAGGGCTTGGCGAAGTTTGCCTATGTACTGCAGAAGGCGGCCCCGATCACCGGATTCGCGATCCTCTACAGCACGGTCAAATAATGGAAGACACGGCAAAATCCGCCCTCCCGGCTGCGTCGGTACCCCCAGTGGATGAGGGCCAGGGCGATGCTGCGCCCTCATCCAGCAAGCCGGGGGCTGTTCGCACACGGCCTGATCCCGTCGCCAGCCTGAAGCGGCACCCGTTGCTGGCCTTCATGGTGGTCCTGGTTGTGAGTGCGTTGGGCGTTCCGCTTGCGTTCCTCAAGGGCAAGCCCGTATACGCTGCCGCGGCCGTGATTTACGTGTCTCCTAGGTTCCAGGCCAATCTGCAGGACGCCAAGGAATTCGAACTCCAATCGAACACCCAATACCGCGAGTATGTCCAGCAACAGGTGCGGACGATCAACCGTTACGACATTGTCGAAGACGCTCTGAAGCGGCTGGGACCCCTTCAGTCAGCGGTTGTTACCAAAGGCGAGACAATGCGGCATGCCATCGAGCGCTTGCAGGGAGGTCTGGACATTTCCCCGATTCCCGACACATACCAAATTGTCGTCACGCTGCAAGGGGACAAGCGCGAAGGCTTGGCCGAGATGGTCAACACCGTGGTGAAGGTCTTTCTGGAGAAATCCAAGGTCGAGGAGTTCTTTGCCAGCGACCAGCGTTTGCAGAACTTGGACGAGGACCGGGCCCGGCTGCAGAAGGAAATTGAGGAGAAGCAGTCCAAACGGACTGAACTTGCCCAGGAGTTGGGCGTCACCACGTTTACCGATAACTACGTAAATCCGTACGATCGGCTGTTGGTGGACGCCAAGGAGGCGCTCGCTGCAGCGGTTCGGGCGCGGATCGAGTCGCAGGCCCAGTTCGATGCGGTGGATCCGGCGAGCAAGTCCGGCCCCAGGTCGCTCGAAGCCTATGCCCAGGACCTGGCCAGCAAGGACCCGGCGCTGACCAGTATCCAGTCCAACCTCAACCAGCGGCGCTCGACTCTTCTGACCGCGTCGAGCGGGCTTTCGCCTGAACACCCCGGGCGGAAAGCGGCGGAACGGGAAATCGCGGAACTGGAAAAGGAGCGCGAGCGGATTTACCAGGGCCTGCTGAAGGAGTTTTCCAGCATGATCCTGCGCCAGCGTCAAAGCGATGCTTTCCGTTCGGCGCAAGTTGTGAAGAAGCTGTCCGACGAAGTGGACGCGCAGGCCTCGCAAGCATCGTGGTTCACCACCAAGTATCAGGAAGGGCGCACGCTGGGTCTCGATATCGACCGGGCCCGGAAGCGCCAGGACAGCATTGAGGAACGGGTCAGCTTCCTGTCGTTGGAGCGGCGCGCGCCCGGGTTTGTTCGGTTATTTTCGGAAGCGAGGCAACCGGGGGATCCGATCAAGGGCGGCAAAACGAAACTGCTCGCGATGGCAATCCTAGCCGGTCTGCTGCTGGGTTTGATTGCCCCAACGGCCGTGGATGTTCTGGATCCACGCCTGCACCTTCCCGGGGATGCCGAGGCGGTGATGGGAATCGAGGCTACGGGCTGGCTATTGAAAAAGAACCAGGCTGGGCCGGATTTTGCCGTGGAGCAGATGCACCGGCTGGGCAGCAGGATCATTCAGGAGATCCAGAACCATGGCAGCAGGATCTTTGCATTTACTTCCGTGAAAGCCGGTGGCGGCACCACGACGATTGTGACGGAACTTGCGCGGGCGCTGACCCGGGTTGGCGTCGCCACATTGGCGGTGGAGGCGAATGCGTATCGTGCCGACGCCCGTTACAGGAGCGCCGGCGCGCGTGGCCTGACGGTTGTGCTGCGCGGCGGCGACCACTTGGACGCAGCCATTGTTCCCGGCGACGATGAATTGCCGGACCATATCCCGGTCGGCGATGTGGAGAGCGAGACCGCGCTGCCGGACTTGCTGAACCTGATTTCCCTGTTGAAGGATGCGGCGTCGACCTACGGCGCGATCCTGATCGACCTTCCGCCGTTGCTGGTTTCGGCCGATGCCGAGTTGATCGCCCGTGCGGCTGATGTGACGGTGCTGATTGTCGAAGCCAATGCCGTCACCAGACCCGAGTTGCAGGCCGCCGCGAAGACGTTGGAGCGGGTGCAGCCCAAAGCGGTTTCGCTGGTGGTGAACAAGGTGGATATCCTGGCGGGCGGGGGATTTGGAAGCAGGGCGAAGGTTGAGTTTGAGACGGGCGAGGCCCCGCCGACTCCGAAATGGGCGGCGCCGTGGCTTTGGCGATGAAAGCTCCGGAGATAGAGCTTTGGAGATAGCGCATTGACTGACAAGCCACTCCTCATCTACGCGCTCCACAGCGGCAACCTCTACGGCACTGAGCGGATGGCGCTGGCAACGGCTTCCGGCTTGGTGGGAGAATTCGACATCGTGATGATGGCCCCGGACGGCCCGGCGCTTGCTGAATCACGCCGTCTAGGCTTCTCCGCCGTGCCCTTCGCCAACGCCAAGGAGTTTGGCCTGCGGTTGTGGAATCTGCTCGGACAGCATCGGCCTGTGGCATTTCTCGCGACGGGCGTGATGCATTCGTCGGTCTGCCTGGCATTGAACCTGATTCGTCGCAGCCGCATTGCGCACCTGCATTTGGTCCATGGAGGTGCCGAGGAGGCCCTCAGCTATGGGCGCAAGAAGAAGCTGAATGGTTGGCCGGTCCGCTTCGTGGCTGTTTCGGGATACGTCCGGGAGCGCCTGATCGCCAACGGTGCGGCGGAGCGGCAGATATCGGTGATCGAGAACTTCCTCACCGACGACAGGGTTCAGGGTGCGCCGCAACGTGCGGCTTACAGCGGTTCCGGTGTTCCCAAACTCATCGTAATCTCCAGGCTCGATCCCGAAAAGCGCGTCGACCTGCTGCTGGACGCATTGGACCGGACCCCCGCGCTCCGGAAGTTCTCCATCCACGTGTTCGGCAAGGGCTGGTGCGAGCGCGAATTGGTGGACCGGGCGGCGAAGTCCGGCCACGATATCCAGTTTTGCGGCTTCGAGCCGGATATTGCGGGTAGGATCGCCGCTTCCGACCTGTTGGTCCATCTTTGCCCGGTGGAACCCTTTGGACTGGCGATTTTGGAGGCGATGGCCGCGAACATTCCGGTCCTCGTTCCGAATTCGGGCGGTGCCGGGTCTTTGGTTTCCGACGGCGTGTCCGGATTCCACTTCGAGGCAAACGATGCCGACGCTCTGGCAGTGCGGATCCTGGAAATCAACGCCATGCCTGCGGACCGGCTCTACCAAGTGGTCCGGGTGGCGGCGGAAAG
>CAIYDY010000114.1 GCA_903925015.1 uncultured Acidobacteriia bacterium | reverse complement strand
CGCCGACACCAACGGCTTCAAGGCCGATGAATACCGCCCCAACATCTGGCGCTACCGCGACTACGTGATCAATGCCTTCAACGCGGACAAACCCTACGACCAATTCATCCGCGAACAAATCGCCGGCGACGAACTCTATCCCAAGGACGTGAACGCGCACATCGCCACCGGCTTCCTCCGCCACTACACGGACGAAACCAACCAGCCCAGCATGGAACTCCGGCGGCAGGAACTGCTCCAGAACATCACCGACAACGTTGGTTCAGCGATGATGGGCATGACTTTCGGTTGCGCCAAATGCCACGACCACAAGTTCGACCCCATCCTCCAAAAGGATTACTACCGGCTCCAGGCGTTTTTCGCCAACATCCGGGCCAAAGACGACTATGTGGTTCTGTCAGGCCCCGCGCTGGAGGCTTACGAGAAGCAGCAAGCGGAATGGGAAGCCAAGACCAAGGATATTCGAGCCGAAATGCATGCCTTGGTGGCAGCGATCGCCAAAGCCGACGCCGACGAATATATGAACCGCTTCTCCGAGGGCACCCGCGAGGCGATCAACACCCCCGAGGAAAAACGGACGCCGATGCAGAAGCTCATGGCGTTCCAAGGTTCTCCGCAGATCACGAAACCGGACGCCGAAGTCGCCAAAAAGCTGAAGGGCGATGAGAAAAAGCGCTTCGACCTTCTCGCCGCCCAGTTGAAGTCGTTGGATTCTTTGAAACCCGCCACGCCTCCGATGGCGCAAACGATCATCGACAACAGCGGCGATTCACCGAACTCCTATGTGCTGGCGGCTGGTTCCTGGAACGCGCCCAAGGAGGAGGTGAAGCCCGGATTCCTCTCGATTCTGGACCGCAGCGACGCCAAGTTCACCGCGATGCCGGAGATCGGCTCAACCGGACGCCGGTCCGCGTTGGCGAATTGGTTGGCGGACTCCAAGAACCCGCTGACAGCTCGCGTAATGGTGAACCGTATTTGGCAGGGACATTTTGGCACAGGAATCGTGGAGAGTTCGAGCGATTTTGGCATCATGGGCGAGCGACCCTCCAACCCGCAGCTTTTGGATTACCTCACAGCCACTTTCACCGCAAATGGCTGGAGCGTCAAGAAGATGCACCGCGCGATCATGCTGTCGGACGCGTACCAGCAGACGGCGGGTACTTCGCAGAACCCAACGGCGGAATCTGCCGTGGCGGCCGACCCCGAGAACAAGCTCCTGTGGCACTATCCGCGACGCAGGGTTGAGGGCGAGGTCCTGCGCGACTCCATGCTGCTGACCAGCGGCTTGCTGAACACCAAAATGGGTGGTCCGGGAATCCGGCCGGAATTGCCGGCGGGTGTGAGCACGGCCGGGTATTCGGGTTGGGCTGTGGACAAGGACGAATCTGAAACCCGCCGCCGTAGCGTCTACGTGGTGGAAAAGCGCATCCTTCCCTTCCCCATGTTCGAGGCGTTCGACGCACCAAGCTCGGAGGAAAGTTGTCCGAGGCGTTTCTCGTCCGTGGTGCCATCCCAAGCCTTGACCATGATGAACGACAAAGCGGTTCTGGAATGGTCGGCGGCATTCGCGGCCCGCGTCTTGAATGACGGCGGTTTGACCCCGGAGCAGCGGATCGACCGTGCATATCGGCTGGCCTTCTCGCGGGCCCCGAAGGCCGAGGAACGGCAGGCTGTTTCGACCTTCCTCGCGAGCCAGTCCAAGTTGGTTTCCGCAAGACTAGCTCGCAACGAAAAGGTAATCCTGCCAGCCCAACTCGCTCCCGGCGTCGATCCAGCATTGGCATCGGCCTTCGTGGATTTCTGCCACTCCCTGATGAGTTCCAACGAGTTCCTCTACGTGAACTGACATGTTCGACCCAACGTTTGCCAAATTGCGGCACCACTGGAATGTGAAGTCCCGCCGCGAGTTTTTCACGCGGGCCGGGAGCGGTCTCGCGGGAATCGCGCTCTCGGCGATGTTGGCCGAAGACGCTGTAGCGGCAGCCGCCAACAACCAAAGGAATACTCCGCCCGACCCGCTCGCGCCCAAGGCCCCGCACCACAAGCCGACGGCGAAGTCGGTCATCTTCTGCTTCATGGAGGGTGGCCCGAGCCATGTCGACACCTTCGACTACAAACCGGCGCTGCTGAAGATGGATGGCCAGCCGATTCCGGATTCCATCGGCAAGCCCAAATTGACCGCCCAAGGGACGCAGAACAACACCCTGATGGCACCCAAGCGCGTCTGGAAGCAGCGGGGCCAGTCGGGCATGTGGGTTTCTGACTGGTACGAGAATACCGGCGCGTTCGTCGATGACATGACCGTGATCCGCTCCTGTTGGGCCGACGGGATCAACCACGTGGGCTCGGTCTGCCAGATGAATACCGGCTCGATTCTGGCTGGAAGGCCGTCCCTAGGCGCATGGTCGACCTACGGACTGGGCTCGGCGAACAAAAACCTGCCGTCGTTCGTCGTGATGTCGGATGACAAGGACCCGCTGGGCGGCATCAACAATTGGAGCGCTGGCTTCCTGCCTGCGGTCTACCAAGGGACCCAGTTCCGCCGGGGCGACATGCCGATTTTGGACCTGAAGCCCCCTTCCACGATTTCCGACGAGCAACAGCGGAACCAGCTGGGACTTCTGCGGAATCTGAACGAGCTGTGGTCGCGCGACAAGGCGGACGATTCCGAACTCGACGCACGGATCCGGTCGTACGAAATGGCTTATCAAATGCAGTCGGCCGCTTCGGACGCCGTGGATCTGACCAAGGAGACGGAAGCGACCAAGAAAATGTACGGCTTGGACGATCCATCGACGTCGGTTTACGGTGCCAACTGCTTGATGGCCAGGCGTCTGGTGGAGCGCGGCGTTCGATTCGTGGAGTTGTACTGCGGTTCCGGCAGCGGCTGGGACGCGCACCAGCACATCGAGCCCAACCACACAAAGTGGTGCCGGGCTTCTGACAAACCAATTGCCGGGTTGCTGCAGGATTTGAAGCAGCGAGGACTGCTGGAGGACACGCTGGTGGTCTGGGGCGGCGAATTCGGACGCACGCCGTTCAACCAACAGGGCGACGGACGCGACCACAACCCGTGGGGCTTCACGATGTGGATGGCGGGCGGCGGGGCCAAGGGCGGCCAGTATGTCGGCACGACGGACGAGATCGGCATGCGGGCGGCGGAACGACCGGTGCACGTTCACGACATCCACGCCTCTATCCTTTGGATGATGGGCTTGGACCACCTGAAGACGACCTACATGCACAACGGTCGCAACGAGCGGCCCACGGTTTCGGCGGGCGAGATCATCAAGGAAATCTGGTCCTAGGCAGGGCGCATGGGCTCGGTTATACTGGTATAGCAGTGTTTGTCGGGGCGTAGCGCAGTCTGGTAGCGCACCTGCCTTGGGCGCAGGGGGTCGTGAGTTCGAATCTCGCCGCCCCGACCAATTAATCGGTTGTTTCGACCAATCCTGAAGGGTGCGAGATTGGCCCTTGGGCAGTAACCCCTTGATTACAAAGCTGGGACGTGCGAGCGATGCACGGAATCAGCCCCAGCGAACAAACCATACCTGCGTATCTCGAATCTCAACTCACTCCTGACATAACCTCGACTCAAGCTCGGCAGCCGATTGCATCCCGTAAAGAGTTCCCTCACGGACGGAGACGCGGAAGAGGCGAAGGATTCACAGCCATGCAGCAGAAGTCCCGTCGTGTAACCGTGCGGCACCGTTAATTCGGCCTATTCGGGTCAAACCTGTGATAGCTTGGGCAACTGTATTGGGGAGGTCCAACTTGGAGAGGTCCATGTCGATCAGGTTTCGCGCAATTGCCGGATTCACGGCGCTAATGCTGGCTGCGGTTTGGAGCTTGACGGGGCAGCAGTCCGCCGCTCCACAGGCCCCCGGGGCAGGACAGGGCCGGGGTGGTGGACGCGGAGGACGGGGTCCCGGCGGACGCGGCGGTCCACGGCTGCGCAAGACCGTACTGGTCTGGGCCGACACGCGCAACGGAATCGCGCAACATGACTCGACTTCCCACGCCATGGCGCTGGTGGAGCGGCTCGGCTATGAATCCGGGTTGTGGGATACCTTCATCCGCACCGACTCCAACATCATTTCCTACAACGCGAAGATGACGACCGGGCAGCCGGCAAGCGGTGGACCGAATCTGGGCAACATCGACGCCATCTTCTTCATGGGGCACCGCGAAGTCCAATTGGATGACCAACAGAAGGCCGATCTGCTCAAGTTCGTCCACGACGATGGAAAGGGTTTTGTGGCCGCTCATGTGGCACTGACGGCGATGAACGCGTCGTGGCCGGAGTTCGGCGAAATGCTGGGCGGCGTTTACGACGACCATCCATGGGGACAGGCCGCAGGAACAGTGATCAATGAGGATCCGGCATTTCCTGCGACCAAGCACTTGGCACCCACCTTCGACATGAACGACGAGTTCTACCAAGTGAAGAACTTCTCGCGCGAAAAGAGCCGGGTGTTGTTGCGGCTCGACCTTTCCAAGATGCCAGCCAATGCCAACAACCACAGCACCAACGGGGATTTCCCGCTGGCATGGGCCAAGATGTACGGCAAGGGACGGGTGTTTTACGGATCCTTCGCACACTCGGCCAAGACTTGGGACGACCCCGATGTCTACCACATGTATTTTGAAGCCATCCGGTGGGCTCTGGGGATGACGGATGCGGATGTCGCGCCGCGGCCCTATGTGCCGGCGGCGGCTGCGAAAAGCAACTAGAGCAGACGGAAGGGATATTTTACATGCTGAAATCGACACGGGTTGCCGGAGTTGTGGCACTGGCAATTGCTGCCACCGCTTCCATCCAACGCGCTTACGGACAAAACGACTGGCCCACCTACGGGCATGATCTGGCTGGTACACGGTATTCGCCGCTGAAGCAGATCGACACCAAGAACGTTACCGGCCTGACCCGCGCGTGGACCTACCACATGACAGTGGAAGCACCTGCGGCGGCTCCGGTCGCTCCAAACGCCGCGCAGGACCAGTCGGCCACGGCGCCTGCAGCAGGTGGCCGGGGCGGCAGGGGTGGTCGCGGTGGCGGTCGCGGCGGATTCGGCGGGGGACGCCAATCGGAAGTATCCCCCCTGATCATCGACGGCGTGATGTACCTGACGACGGCATTCAACCGGGTGGTGGCACTGGAGCCGGAAACGGCAAAGGAAATCTGGAGTTTCGAGGTGAAGGACGGGTCGCCCGCAACGCGCGGCTTGGAATTCTGGGCCGGGGACAAGCAGTCTCCCGCCAGCATACTGTTCGGGACCTCGTCGGGCAAGTTGATGGCTCTGAATGCCAAGACCGGCAAGCTGGTTCCGGGATTCGGCAACGAGGGCGTCGTGGACATGAAACCCGGCGCGCTGAACGGATTGAAGGATTCCAGTTTCGGGCTGTCCTCGCCGCCAATGGTTTATAAGAATGTGATCATTACGGGTGCCCATGTGCAGGAAGGTCCCAGTTTTGGAGCCGCAGGCGACACGCGGGCCTGGGACATCCATACGGGCAAGCTTGTCTGGCAGTTCCATTCGATTCCGCGCCCTGGGGAAAAGGGGAGCGAAACGTGGTCCGGCGACGACTGGAAACAGCGCTCAGGCACGAACGTCTGGGGCTTTTTCACCATCGACCGCGAGCGCGGCATCCTTTATATGCCGTTCGGCGAGCCGACCACCGACTACTGGGGTGGGGACCGGAAGGGCGACAATCTATTCGGCACCTCGCTGGTGGCGGTGGATGCGCTCACCGGCAAGCTGAAGTGGTACTTCCAGGGAGTGCACCACGACACTTGGGACTACGATTTCGCATCTCCGCCTGTCTTGTTCGACGTCGTGCAGAAGGGTAAGAAAATTCCCGCCGTGGCCGAACTGGCCAAGACCGGATATCTGTATGTCCTGAACCGCGTCACCGGAGCCCCGATCTACGGAATGGAGGAGCGCAAGGTTCCGACCGAGGACGCGCTTCCGGGCGACTTCCCTTCCCCGACCCAGCCGTTCCCGGTGAAACCGCCATCCCTGGCCAGGAACAGCTTCCAGCGCGGGGACATCGCCACCGTGACGCCGGAGTTGAAGGCGTATTGCGAAGCGCTATTCGACAGTATTCCCGGTGGACTGCACGCGGGCGGACCCTACACGCACTACTCCACTACCCCCAGCGTGATTTTCCCCAGCTCCATCGGTGGCGGCAACTGGAATCCACCGTCCTTCGACCCGTCCCTTGGCTACCTTTTCGTCAACACGATGGATTTCGGCAGCCTGAACACGATGGTGAAGAACGAAAACGGCAGCTTCAGCCGGACTGGCTACAACGGGAACAACCGTTTTTGGAACAACGAGACCAACATGCCGTGCAATGAACCGCCATGGGGCCGGCTGTTTGCCATCAACGTGAATACGGGCGACATCGCATGGGAATCGCGGCTGGGTATTACCGAGAGTCTGCCGGAGGGCAAGCAGAATACCGGGCGTCCAAACATGGGAGGTTCCATGGCGACTGCGGGCGGACTGGTGTTTATCGGAGCAACCGATGACAGCAGATTCCGGGCCTTCGATTCGAAGACGGGCAAGGAGTTGTGGGTGACCAAGATCGATGCCGGAGCACATTCGGCACCGGTGACGTTCCTGGGCAAGGATGGCCGACAGTACGTGGTGATCACGGCCACGGGTGGAGGGTTCCTTGGTGACCGTAGCCATGCCGATACGGTGATCGCGTTCGCGTTGCCGAAATAGTGCAGCGTTGTTCGGGGCTAATATATACTGGCAGGGTCGATTCCACACGAGTCGGCCCAAGATCGGCCCAAGAGAGGCTACATGCCGAAAAGCCCCATCCTACAAATAGTCATTGCGGTTGCCGCACTCGCCGCCAGCGCGAACGGACAGACGCTGTCTCCAGCCGCCCTCGCCACCAAGGCGAAGGTGCAGAACGTCCCGGAAATTCCCTACGAGTCGGTTCCCAACTTCCTCAAAATGCCCCCCGGCCTGTATCTGGGGGAGGGCATCGGTATCGCCACCAATTCCAAGGGCCACATCTTCGTCTACACCCGTAGCCAGGCCACGCGGCTGTTCGAATTCGACAAGACGGGCGCGTTTGTCCGCGAAATCGGCGAGGGCCTGTATGGCTTTGTTTTTGCCCACGCGGTCCGCGTCGATTCCGAGGACAACATCTGGGCTGTGGACGAAGGCTCCAACATGGTGATCAAGTTCAATCCCCAGGGCCGGGTTGTGATGACGCTGGGACGCCGTCCGGAACCTGTGGATGCCGGGGGTGCCCCGTCCCCGTATACCCCCGCAAATCCGGGCAAGTATGTTTTCGACCGCCCCTCCGACGTCGGTTTCGACACCGCCGGGAACATCTTCGTGGCCGACGGGTACGGCAATTCGCGTGTGGTCAAGTACGACAAGAACGGGCGTTTCCTAGCCCAAGTCGGGAGCAAGGGGTCCGAACCGGGCCAGTTGAATTTGCCGCACTCGCTGGCGGTGGACGGCAAAGGCAACGTGTATGTGGCCGACCGCACGAACCGTCGGATCCAGGTCTTCGACAACGATCTGAAATTCGTGAAGATCTACGGCAACGTCGGGACGCCTTGGGAGCTTTGCATCAGTCCCGGTCCGCACCAATTCCTGTTCTCCTCAAATACTTTCCCGGACGCCAATGACTATACCTTGGCGGAGGTCACCGGCGAGGTCTACAAGATGGAGCTCGACGGCACGGTGGTGGGCAAATTCGGCAAAGCGGGCAAGCAGTTGGGCGAGTTCAGCGGCCTCCATGAGATCGACTGCCGGAATCCCAATGAGCTGTACATCTCGGAAATCCAACTCTGGCGCGCGCAGAAGATCCTGCTGAAGCCGCAGCCGACCAAATAAGCCAAGGAGAACGCCATGAAAACCCTATCCATACTGCCGCTGGCACTCCTGTTGGGCGGTTCCCTGCAAGCGCAGACGCCCGAGATCGCCTTTGATTCCAACGTGAACCTCCTGAAGTTTCCGGCCAACATCCACTTGGGCGAAGCGGCCGGGGTTGCAACCGACTCCAAGGGAAATATCTTCGTCTATGCCCGCTCCGGCGAGAACGGCACGATGGGCGCGTCGCGGTTTTTCTCGCACGGTGGATCGCGGCTGTTTGAATTCGACGCCACCGGCAAGTTCGTGCGCGAAATCGGCACCGGGATCTATGGCTTCCTCTTTGCGCAGGGTGTGCGCGTGGATGCCCAGGACAATATCTGGACCATCGACCGGGCCTCGAATACGATCATCAAGTTCGACCAGACGGGCAAGTTCCTGCAGGTTCTGAGCCGCAAACCGGAATCGATCAGCCCGGTGCCCGCACCCGCCGGGGGCGGTGGCGGACGGGGCCGGGGTGGTACGCCGGGCCAGGGTATCCAAGGCGACAATTTCAACCGCCCCACCGATCTCGCCTTCGACGCGCAGGGAAACATGTTCGTCTCCGACGCCTACACCAACGCCCGCATCGTCAAGCTCGACAAGACCGGGCGGTTCGTAAAGACTTGGGGGTCGAAGGGTTCGGGCCAAGGGCAATTCAACATGCCGAATTCGGTTGCGGTGGACGCCAAGGGCAAGGTCTACGTGGCTGACTTGGGCAACAAGCGGATCCAGGTTTTCGACAACGACGGCAAATTCGAATCCGAGATCACTGGGGTGGGTGCCCCGTGGACGGTTTGCATTTCGCCGGGCGCGCACCAGTACCTGTACAGTTCGAATTCGAACGATCCGGAAACGCTCGACGGCGGTGAGATTTACAAGCTGGAGCTGGATGGCAAGGTGTTGGGGAAATTCGGAACGGCCGGAAAGCTTCCCAAGGAGTTCGGGACTGTGAATGCCATGGACTGCCGAAATCCGGATACGCTGCTGGTGGCGGAAGTGCAGAATTGGCGGGTTCAGAAGCTGACGCTGAAACCGGGGAAGTAGACCTACTTGAGTAACATCGATGATATTAGATGGCGCACAGAATTTATACCGTCCAGATGACTCGGCGGACGGACTCAAAGGAAAGTCACTCCATGAGCAATTTGCAAAACGAAATCGGCAGCCTATCGTCGGCGGAGAAGTTCGAGTTGCTGGACTTCCTCTGGGAGAGTCTGGACGGCGAAGCAACTTCCCTTACGGAGGCGCAGCGAACGGAACTGGACTACCGTGTGGCCAGATATGAACGGAATTCGTCTGACGTGATCCCTTGGGAGCAAGTCCGGGCAGGTCTGCTCCGAACGCAGTGAAGTACGCCGTTGTCTGGCTGCCTGAAGCCGACTTGGAACTGAAAGAAGCGTGGGCGAAATACGACGGCATTCGCCCGGAGTTGGGGCTGCGATTTGCGGAACCAGTCGCTGACGCAGTAGAACGAATTGCCACAACGCCGCTGAGCTACGCCGTTCTGGAAAAGGGGCGGCGGCGGGCGGGGATTCACCGGTTCCCTTACGGGCTGTTCTTCCTGGCAGAGGAGCATCGCATTGTTGTAGTCGCATGTTTTCACGGCCGGCGTGATCCGAAGCACTGGCAGCGGAGATGAGATGGCCTAGGGAAACCCTCGAAAAGCTGATGAGCGCGAGCGCCGAATCTATATTCAACACGCCGTTGACGAACAAACAAAACGCGGTTCTTTCGCGAATCGCGGCGCGGCAGGCTGAGGGTGACGATTCGGGCATTGACTACTCCGACATCCCTCCGATGAGCAACGAACAGTTGGCGCAGTTTCGCCGCTCTCCAAAGGTTCTAGTCGCGGTTACTCGGCCAGGATCAACGGCATCCTGCGTACCGTAATGGAAAACGCACGGTAGGCTGAAAAGCGCACTCAGTCGTAAGTGCCCGCAAACCACCTCCCGGAATCCACGTCCAGATGAAACCGGTACAGGCCGCCCGATTCCATCGCCACATCCCATTCGTCGTGGTTCCATGACATGGTCCAGGGCTCTGAACCGTGCCACCAGGTGCCCGATGTCCGCCATGGCGCAAGCGATCCCCGCATGCCGACGAACCGGAAGGTGTTCTCAGTGTCTCATGTTGCCTTTCAAACCATCAATGATTGACGCGAGTCAGAGAGAGGCGGAATCACGCGAGAACTGGGGAATGTGGGGATACGGGCGGAAGCGGGGAAGCGCCGCTGTGAAAACCAATTTTGACGGGAGCAAGTTGGGGCACCCAGTTTGTTGCCTCCCCAACATGGATTCGAACCACGACTCACGGGTTGCCACATAGTAAAGGGAGCAATGAAATCTGCTCGAACCCTGCGACTTGGATTTCTGCTTGCATCGGTATCCGCGATCTGCCCAGCGCAGGTGCCGGCACAACACAAAATCGGCGTCCGCACGGTCAACGGCGTCGGTCCGTTCTACCTGCCCGTCAACGGGAGCCCCCTTTGTTCCCCCCCGCGTTGGCCGCGACCACAAAACTCGGACACTCAGTCGTAAGTTCCCTCTGCAAACCACCGCCCCGAATCCACATCCAGGTGGAACCGGTACAGCCCGCCCGATTCCATCGCCACATCCCATTCGTCGCGGTTCCAGGACATGGCCGAGAGCTCTGACCCGCGCCACCAGTCACCCGACGTCCGCCACGGCCCCTTCGCCATTAGAATTCGACCGGCAACACCTGTCCCGGAAACAGCGCCAGTAATCACCCGCGTCGGGCGCTGGTTCACCATCAAAACCTGGATCGGACGCGGGGGACGGAAGCGGCGGAGACTGAGCCTGGGCACGGCATCTGCGGGTCGCTCCAAGACCGCAACAGGCTTGCCGGATGCGCTGGAACTTGGCGCAAAGGCGCGCATGTCGAATGCATCGGGGCGGTGGGTATCGCGGATCTCCGGCGTTCCCACGTTGTTCTGGCCCACCAAGTGCCTCACACGGGCCACCGTCAACTCCAGCTTTTCGGGCTCGGGCGAGGTCGGTGTGAATAGGCCGTGCTGCGTCCGGCGCGGTTTCACCGGATTCGCCGCGACATGCACCTTCACCACGGGACCCGCCGGCGGGCGTCCGTTGAGATCCAGCTGCAGCATCCGCAGGAACGCCCGCTGGTCCAGCATCGGCACTGGCAAACGTAGTACAGTCTCGTGTGCCGGACCTTGTTCCAAATCCAGCCGCAACCGGATTTCATTCGTCGCCAAGGCCCGTCCGGCAAGCCGTCCGCAAACATCGTTCAGCAGCCGCGCGAGGATGAAGGCTAGTGGCTCCAGCAGTTCGACGGGGTATTCCAGCTCCAGTTCCGCTTCGAACTCCAGCGGATCGACGATCTCCCGCAGTCCCCGGTAGCCCAGGCCGCAGGCAAGGCGCTGCAGTTCGACGCCCTCGTCACCCAGCCGGGCGGCCACACCCAACGGGGGGAGCTTGGCGAAATCACCGAAGGTGCGGACACCCCAGAGGTGCAGAAGTTCAGCCACTTCCGGGGAACCGGTGAGCAGATTCACAGCCAACGGTGCCAGAGTTGCCGCTTCCCTGCCCGGCTGGACGATTGTGACCCCACGGAACCCGCGCGCGGCATGCACGGCGGCATCGGGATTGGGGGCGATGGCGATGTTTGCAGGTACGCCCACCCTGCGCGCGATTTCCTGGGCGAGCGATTCCGGCGGTCCAAAAAGCGACCCCAGACCGCGAATGTCGAAAACAACCGCATCGGGCGGCAGTTCCTCGATGTGGGGGGAGAAGCCGCGCGCGCACTCTATAAGGATGCCGAGGTTGCCGGGGGCATGGAGGCTGGCAAACATGGCCTACCGCTCCGCCCAGAATTCCGCCGTCCGCACCTGGTAATGCTTCCGGCTCTCCGCCTTGCTCTCCAGACCTCGCAGCAGTTTTCCCACCCACACCGGGCTCTTCTGCCGCATTTCCAGTTGGATGGCGGAGCAGGAACGCGCATTGATCGTCTTCTCCAGCACCACCAGCGCAGCTCCGGTCCGCTCCGCCGCATGGCGCAGCCGGAACCAGGACGCCAATGGGATCCGCCTCGCCTCGCGCTCCGGGGTGTCCGCCAAATCCAGCACCAACAGCCCGAACCCACCCGCTTGCAGCAGCAAGTCCAATGACTTCAATGCGTGCTCGGCATTGCCCCGGCAATCCACCCACAGCAGGCGCTCCAGAACAGTCCCGGCCTCGGCTGCGGAGGCTGGATCGAATGCCCCGGCAGCGTCGATCCAAGCGCAAAATTCGCCCGCCCGCGTCGCCTCGCCCAGCAATGATATGGAGAGTGCCGTCCGACCGCTCGAATCCGGTCCGCAGATCTCGCTGAGGGACCCGCGTGGAAAACCGCCCGCTGGGAGCCGGTCGAGGGCCTCGATACCGGGCGTCAGCAGACCGGCAGCGGGACGCTTGCGGAAGTCGAGCGGCGCCTCGAAACGCGCCTCAAGTTCTGCCCGGATCTGAAGCGCGGCAGCCGCCGGTCGCGGCGATGGAAAGCCCGAAAGCTCCCCTCCAGCCGCGTTCGGCGGCGCAAGACCGCGCGTATTGGATTCAAGAAGTGCTGCCCCCATATTCGCCTTTTATTCGCCCTTGAGACTCTACTTTTGCAGATTCCCGGTGTCCAGTCAAGGGGAGATTTTTGGAGCTTCAAGGCACCTTCCGCGCATCCGCCGGTGGGCGTGCTATTCCTGTAGGGATCAGGCAAGCGATACCAGATAACATGTCCATCGAAAAAACACTCGGCCTCCTCGCATTAACCGCCACCTCCCTTTTCGCAGCCGACATCGCTGCCAACTATGTCGCCGAGGGGAAGCTTTGGTGGGCCCACATCCAATTCCTCGCCGACGACAAGCTCGAAGGCCGCAACACCGGCAGCGAGGGATACCGCAAGGCTGCGGACTACGTCGCTGGCCAGTTCGAACGACTGGGCCTAAAACCCGGCGGCTCAGGTGGCTATGAACAGCCCGTCCGTTTCGAAACCCGGACCATGGTGGAGGGCGAATCCAGCCTGGCGCTGGTTCGCGGTGGGGTGGCCGAACCGTTGGCGTGGGGGCAGGAAGCCACGCTGGGGAGCCGGGGCGAGGGCTTGGGCGAGATCACGGCCCCGATGGTTTTCGTTGGCTACGGCTTGACGATTCCCGAAGCCAAGTACGACGATCTGGCCGGGGTCGACCTGAAGGGCAAGATCGCGGTCTATGTGAACGCCCCCGGTCCGGCGCAGGTCTCCGGCAACGTGAAATCGCACTACTCCTCCGGCGCGGAACGCTGGGCGGCTTTGAAGAAGGCTGGGGCCATCGGCAGTGCGACGATTGCGAACCCGCGTGTGCCGCTGCCCGGTGGAGATGCAGCAACTGCGGGGCGTGGCGGACGAGGGCTTGCTGGCGGAGGGCTTGCTGGAGGACGCGGTGGCCAGCCCCCGATGCCGTCCTTCAATCTGGCAGAACCGGCCCTGCGCGATGCCGCCGGCATGCAGATCGCGGCCACCATCGCACGTGGCGGCGGCGAGAAGTTCTTTGCCGG
>CAIYDY010000113.1 GCA_903925015.1 uncultured Acidobacteriia bacterium | reverse complement strand
TTTGTTTTGTTGTGGTTGGGGGGGAAGTGAAATATTTCTGCGCGGGCTGTGACTGATAAAGGTGTCACCTGGATTTTGGGGCGGGATTTCCGGCGGGGGATGCCGGGGCTAGGGTATGGCCGGACCGGAAAGGCGCCCTGCTGATCCAGGACAAGGTCGGAATGCCGGGCAATGCCTGTCGGGCAGGCCCCACTGTGCCCGGTCGCAGCCCAATACCGCGAAGCGGTTTCGTTGACGGCGGAGCAGGGTTGGCGGGGTTTTGGCGACCACGGGTGCCTCCGCTTTGCGATACGATAATCGGATGGCTTCTGCCAAGATTTTCATCAGTTATAAGCGTAATGTCGAGCCGGACCACTCGCTTGCCGGGCGCGTTTGCGATGCGCTCAGGCAGCAGGGGCACGACGTGTTCATCGATCGCACGCTTACGGTGGGCCAGGTATGGGCTGCGGAAATCGAGAAAAACGTGCGCGGCTGCGACTTCCTGATCGTCTTCCTGACGGCCGCTTCCAGCGAAAGCACGATGGTCAAGGGTGAAGTCGAGATGGCGCGGGACCAAGCCGCCAAGAACGCAGGTACCACCCGAATCCTTCCTGTCCGCGTGGCCTATGCCGGCCCACTGCCGTATCCCTTGAACGCATGGCTCGACCCGCTCCAGTATGCGCTTTGGCAAGGTGAAGCCGACACGGCGCAACTGATCGAGGAACTCTCGGCCGCGGTTACTGGCACATCATTGGCACAGCCAGCCATTCAACTCGGCCCGGCCTCCCAGCGCAACGGTGCGCCGCTGTACTCCGCGCCGCTGCCCCCGCCGGGCGGCGCTCTTGATGTCGACGACCCTTGGTACATTCAGCGTGATTCGGACTTGGCCGCCTCGAAGCTCACCTCGCAGCAGGGCATAACACTCGTAATCAAGGGGTCGCGACAGATGGGGAAGAGTTCGCTGCTCGTGCGGACGCTGCAATCTGCCATTGATCGCGGCAAACGTTGTGCTTTCATCGATTTTCAGATGCTGGGACAGGAGACGCTCCGCAACAGTTCCGCTTTCTTCCGGCGGTTCGCCGAATCGGTCGCCGACCAGTTGGACTTGGAGCGCGATGTCGCGCGATTCTGGGACGCAGGCCTCTCCGACTCGCAGAACTGCACCCGTTACGTCGAGAAGCAGATCCTCCAACCCTTCGATAGCCCCTTTGTTCTCGCGATCGATGAAGCCGATATCCTTTTCCAGAGCGAGTTCCTCAACGACTTCTTCGGCATGTTGCGCTCCTGGCACAATGTCCGCGCGAATCCGCTGAAGAAGAAGACCTGGAAGAAGCTGGACCTGGTACTGGTTACCTCTACGGAACCCTATCTCTTCATCGACCGGGACCACGAATCACCCTTCAATGTCGGAGAGGTCCTCGCCCTTTCGGACTTCACTCCCACTCAGGTTGCTAAATTGAACACTCTGCATGGCGCTCCGCTTTTCCAGCCGGATGTTGACCGACTGTACAATCTCGTGAACGGCCAGCCATACCTGACGCGCAAGGCGTTTTACGTTGTGAAGTCCGGCCTGACGCCCAAACAGCTGTTCGACAGTGCTTGCGAAGACGGTGGCCCGTTCGGCGACCATCTCCGCTACTACTTCCTGCGCCTACTAAGCCATCCGGAGCTGGCGGCCGCTCTCAAGCAAGTCGTCCTCGGAGGCGGCTGTCCGGACCCCAGGCTGGCCGAGCGCTTGAAAGGTGCCGGTCTGGCTAAATCCGAGTCCGGCAAGATCGTTCCGCGCTGTAGCTTGTACGCACAGTATTTCTGCGAGCGTCTATGAGCAACCCTGAATCGACCGCCCCTTTCGTTGCCGGTGGAACGGTGCAGGCGGGTGGGGGCGTTTACGTGGAGCGCCCCGCCGACGCGCTCCTCCCGCGCCTTTGCCGGGCCGGTGAGTTCGCCTATGTGTTCACTCCCAGGCAGATGGGCAAGTCGAGCCTGATGATCCGGACAGCGGAGAAACTCATCGAGGAGGACATCAAGCCGGTCATCATCGACCTCACCGAGATCGGGGCCAGCGCTACCGCGGATCAGTGGTATCGCGGGGTTCTCGAAAAGCTTGCCGATCAACTGGAATTGCGCACCCGACTGGCGGACTGGTGGGAAAGCCATCGGACCCTCAGCGTGGCGCAGCGGTTCAATCGTTTCCTGACGGAGGTGGTGCTTCTCGATGTCGCGGAGCGCATCGTGGTTTTCGTCGATGAGATCGATACGACGCTACGCCTCGACTGTACCGACGACTTCTTCGCCTCGATCCGCTACTTGTACAACACCCGCGCCACCACCAAAGCACTGGCGCGATTGTCGTTCGTGCTCCTGGGCGTAGCGTCCCCCAGCGACTTGATGAAGGACCGCGACCGCACGCCTTTCAATATTGGCCAGCGGGTCGACCTCGACGACTTCACCGAAGACGAGGCCGTGCGCGACCTCGGGGTTGACCGCGACCGTGTCCGCGCCGTCTTTCGATACACGAGCGGGCACCCGTATTTGACGCTGCGTGTTTTTCGATCGATCTCCGAGCAGCCGCTGACCTCGGGCATCGAAGCACGCATCGAGAGTTTGTTCTTCGGGGAGCAGGCAGGAAAGGACACCAACCTCCAGTTCGTCCGGGACATGCTCACGATACGGGCCAGAGATCGCGAGGCAGTCCTTCGTCGCTATCGCGATGTCTGGAGGGGACAGGAGGTTCCCGACAAAGAGGCCGATCCTGTGTCTGCCTGGCTGCGCCTCTCGGGAATCGTGCGGCGTGCGGGTGGTCGGTTGCAGGTTCGGAACGAAATTTATCGGCGGGTGTTCGATGATACTTGGGTCGGCAAGAACCGCAGGACCAACTGGGCGCGGGTGGCTGCGTTGGGGGCGGCTGCCGCCGTTGGCGTGGGGATTCTGGTGGCGGCTATTCTGTTCCCATTTGCCCTGATTCAGAAAAACGAGGCAGTCAGCCAAGCCCAGCGCGCTCGGCAAGCGGAGGCAACCGCGAGGAACGCGCAGAAGGTGGAGCAAGAACAGCGCTCCATTGCGGAAGCGAACGCCCGGAACGCGGCCAATCAGAAAACCGAGGCATTGACCCAGGCTGAGCAGGCGCGGCTGGCGGAGGCAGCTGCAACGAAATATGGGCAACTCTCGGTGGCTCGGGGCCTCAACGTGCATAGCCTGCTTGCAAAGACTCAAGGCCCGGGTCTGATCGGGACGACTTTCCTGTTGGGCTTGGAATCGTACAAGCATTCGCCAACCCTTGATGCCCTGCAGTCCTTGCCCTATGATCTCCCGCTCCTTCGTCGGCTGCAGAGCCGTCTCGCCCATCAGGGTCCGGTCAATTCCGTGACCTTCAGCGGGGACGGGCGGCTGGTGGCGACCGGCAGCGAAGACAATACGGCGCGGGTGTTTGAGAGCGCGACGGGGAAGGAGGTGGCCCGGCTCGCCCACCAGGGTCCGGTCAATTCCGTAGCCTTCAGCGGGGACGGGCGGCTGGTGGCGACTGGCAG
>CAIYDY010000112.1 GCA_903925015.1 uncultured Acidobacteriia bacterium | reverse complement strand
GAATCCACGACTCTGACTGCGTCGGGACAGGTCCACTTCAAGGGCGACGTGTCTGGCTGGGAAAATGATCCGAGCGTCCCGCTGGGTTTCCTGTATTTTCCGGGAACTTCGGACGACACGCTCAGCGACCAGTTCAGCGGCGGCTTCCGCCTGTGGCAGGGGATCACCGACACAATCCCGTCGACGAGCCCGGACGGCGGGAATTTCCTGGTCTTCGACGGCGCCTCCAGCTATAGTGGCGGGATTTCGCAAACCGTGAGCGGGCTCGAGGTTGGGGTTCAATACAACCTGACGTTTTACCAGGCAGCCGGGCAGCAGCGCGGCTTCAGCGGCGATACGCAGGAATGGTGGCACGTCACTTTCGGAAGCGAAAGCGCTGATTCGACAGTTCAGTCCAACCCCTCGCACGATTTCCAGCCTTGGACCCTGCAAACGCTGACCTTTACGCCGACTCACGCAAGCCAACTCCTGACTTTCCTATCGGAAGGAACGCCCAATGGACTGCCGCCCATGGCAATGCTCGACGGTATTTCACTAGCACGGGCTTCACAGAATGCCGGCACCCCCGAGCCTTCGACGATGGTTGCGGCGCTCTTCGGACTATCGGCTTGTGCCGCTTGGCGCAAATTGCGCAACCGGGCCTGATTTTCCGGGGCCAGCGTCCGAAGCCTTGCGATTACAATGATCTAGAATGGCGCAAAGCGGGTCGGGCAAAAGGGCTTCGGGAAAGATCTCCAACAACTTGGTTGCCGCCGGGTCGGCGGCGGTGATTGCGGTCTACGGTGCCGGTTACGTGAAGACGAAATCGGCGGCGGACCGGATGGAACAGCATGTGGCGGAGCGGCGGCCCCCGGCCCGTCCGGTGGCCGCCGCCGGTGGCGCTGAGACAGAAGTGCAGGTACAGCCGGTCCGCAGGGAAGCGCCTGTGGAACTAGCACGGGTCGTCGAACCCAAGCCAGCGGAAGCGAAATCGTTGCCATCGCCTGTGGTGGAACCGAAACCCGTTGCGGCTCCGGCAAAGGCGGTGGAAACCGCACCGACTGCGGAACCGACTCCTACCGCGCCTCCAGTCGCAGTTGCGGTAACGGTTGCGCCTCCGCCACCGCCCGTGGTCGCCGCAGCACCCCCGCCGCCTCCTCCACCTCCCCCACCGCCCGCTCCCAAATGGAAGGACGGCACCTACACGGGCTGGGGAACTTCCCGGCATGGCGATATCCAGGCCCAGGTGGTCATCGAAGACGGCAAGATCAAAGCCGCGACAATCGCCCAGTGCCTGACGCGCTATTCGTGCGACGTGATCGACAAGATCATCCCGCAAGTGGCCAAGCGCCAGAGCCCGGAAACGGATGTGGTGTCCGGCGCTACGCAGTCGAGCGACGCCTTCTATTTCGGCGTTGTGGAAGCACTCGGCAAGGCCAAGGCCGACGCCAAATGATTTTCCAGCGGACGGAGCCCTTCATGGGCACGGTGGTGACGATCCAGGTCGTCCGGGACGGGGAAGGCGTCGAGGAAGCTGTCGAGAGGGCCTTCGACTGGTTCCAGGAAGTGGAGGAGCGCTGCACGCGCTTCCGACCGGACAGCGAACTGGTGAAACTGGGCAGCCAAGTGGGGCGGGCAGTTGCGCCCAGTCCGCTGCTGTTCGAGGCGTTGCAATTTGCGCTGCTGGTGGCGGAGGAATGCGGCGGGGCTTTTGATCCGACGGTCGGCCGGCGCATGGAGTCCCTGGGTTTTGACAGGGAGTATGCAACGGGTCAGGTGGTCCGGACGGGCACAGACGGAAAGAACCCTCCCAGCTACCGCGATGTGGTGGTGGATCCGAAGAAGAGGACGGTCCGTCTCAATCGGCCCTTGACGCTGGATCTTGGGGCGATTGCCAAGGGCTTTGCGGTCGATTTGGCATCACGAGAGCTGATGCAATTCCGGGATTTTTGCGTGGACGCGGGGGGCGACCTGTATTTGGGCGGCCTGAATCCGAAGGGCGAGCCGTGGGCAGTGGGAATCCGGCACCCGCGGATTGAGGGTGCAATTTTCGATACAATCCGTGTCTCCAACAGCGCGGTCTGCACGTCGGGCGACTACGAACGCCCGGGACACGTGGTTGACCCTCAAAATCCCGAATCCAAGTCCGCCGTTTGCAGCGTAAGTGTTGTAGCGCCCAACGCGATGCTGGCCGATGGGCTGGCGACGGCGGCGATGGTGATGGGCCTGGAAAAGGGACTGCCCTTCCTGGAACAGACGGGCGTGGACAGTTTGATGATTCTGGAAGATCTGACGAGCTGGGAAACGGGGAACCTGCGGCGTGGTGCTTGAGGGGTTGGGCCGGAGTGCCCGCAAGTTTTTCAAGACGCCGAAAGGCCTGCTCATAGTCATCCTGACTATTTTGATCGGGATCGCAGCCCCCCATGAAGGTTTGAAGGTGGTGCTGCCTGGATTGTGCGCGGCGATTCTGGCGGCCTGCACGGTGGATGCATTGGTCTTGAGAATTCGCAAGGGATCGTGGGAATTCCCGGATGGAGCGATGCTGACGGCGATGATCGTGGCGATGGTGTTGCGGGCCCAGGAACCGTGGCACGTGACAGCAATCACGTCCGTGGCTGCGGTCTTGAGCAAGTACCTGCTGCGTTCGAAAAGTGCCAATGTGTTCAATCCGGCAGCGCTGGCGATTGTCGCGAGCTTTTTCGTGTTCCATACGGGCCAGAGCTGGTGGGGCGCGCTGACGGAGGTCCCGATCGCGGCGCAATTGGCGTTGCTGGCGTGCGGCCTGTTCATTGTGGACCGCGTAAACAAGATGCCGCTGGTGCTGGTCTTTTTGGGGACGTACTTCCTGTTGTTTACGGCAACGGCTTACCTGCGGGATCCAAGGGTGGTGGCGGAAATCTACCGGTCGCCGGATGCGGAGGCAGTCCTGTTCTTCGCGTTTATTATCCTTACCGATCCGCCAACGTCGCCCGCAAAGTACCCGGACCAGATTGTATGCGGCGTCATCGTGGCGGTGGTCAGCTTCACCTTTTTCGAATGGGCTGGGGTCGTCTATTACCTGCTGGCCGGAGTGCTGGTGGGCAATGTATGGGAGGCGTGGCGGCGCGTGAACCGCCGCAATAGCGGCGGAATCCTGGCCGGAATGCGGAATTTTGCGAAGGAGCTGGCACCGGTGCGACTTGGTGCGCCGGAGCGCGTGGTCGGGTAGTCCATGCCCGTACTGGTCGCCATCGCATTGGGCTGTCTACTTTCTTGCGGCTCCATTTGGACGGCGGGGTTGTTGGCGACGCGGGTTGCAGGGCTTCCGTGGTCGGTACGCTACACGAGCGGAGCCGCAATCTACTCGCTGTTGATTTTCAGTCTGTTACAGGGGCACGCCGGTTATGTGCAGGCGTTTTGGCTGCTGGGAGGAGCGCTCGGATTTGCGGCTTGGCGGTTCCCGGCTGCGATGTGGACTCCCCCGCCCCCGCATTTGCCCCACGGAAGCCTACGGGTCCCAAGGCTGATTTGTTGCGGAATTCTGACACTGTACGCCGGACTCTATCTGGTGTACGCGGTTGCACCCGAAATCCAGCCAGATGCCATCGCCTACCACTTGCGGATCGTGGCCGACTATGTCCGCGCGCACGGATTCACGGGCAAATCGGCGTTCTTCGACGTGATGCCCCAGCCAGTGGAGATGATGTTCGTCCCAGCGTTCAGCGCCGGGGCGCATTCGGCAGCAAAGTTGGTGCATCTGGGCCTGCTGGTGTCGGCGGCGGCCACGGTGAGGGAAATAGCGCGGGAATTGGGGCTGGCGGAATCATCCGGTTGGTCGGCGGCTGTGCTGTTTTTTGTTGCTCCGGTGTGCGGAGTGGCTGGGAGCGCGGCGTACACGGATGCCGGGTTGGCAGCGGCGGCGTTCGCGGTGGTGTATCTGCTGGTCCGGTGGGATCGGACACGGGAACCGTGGCTGCTGGCGTTCGCCTCAATGGATGCGGCGCTTTGCTACTCGGTGAAGCAGACCTTCGGGTGGGTGGCGATAATTGCCTTCGTTTTCGTGGCAGCACGAGCGAGGGAATGGCGTCGGCCCGCAGCATTCGCTGTGGTGGTGCTAGCGTTTGTGGCACCGTGGATGGTGCGGGCCTATTTGCTTACTGGAAATCCATTCGCGCCGTTCTTAAGCGCGTCCGGGTTGGACACTCAACTGGCTCGGTCATTCAGCGCCTTTCGGCCCGGTTTCGACTGGTTGGGTGCCCCTTGGAATTACGCGGTGCACGGAGGCAACCAGGGCGTTGTGGGACCGGTGTTCCTGCTGATGCCGCTGGCGTTGGTGGGAATCCGTCGTCGCGCCACGGCTTGGATGCTGGCGGCTACCGCATTGCTGACAGTACCGATTCTGGCAAACACCGGAACACGTTTTTTGATGCCGATGCTGGGGCCAGCCGCGATCGCAATGGCGTCAGTCCTGCCCGCTCCCGCTGCGGTTGCCATAGCGGTACGGCAGGCCGCGACGGCATGGCCCGATGTGGTCGATCTCTACGCGAAGGATGAATGGCGACTCGGGGAACTACCGTGGGAGGCCGCGCTGCGGTTGGAGCCGGAGAAAGCGTTTCTGGAACGGATGATCCCCGGTTTCGCGGTCACGCATTTGATCGAGAGGGAAACCCTGCCCGGAGCGCGGATTCTGACTTTCACGGGCGTTCCCGAGGCCTATCTGGACCGCGATTTCCTCACCTACTGGCAATCCGGACCAGGGAGCCGATTTTCGGACGGGCTCATTTTCGCACTCGACAGCCAAGGTGGCAATGCGCGTACATACACGTGGCGCGCGGGGGGTGGGGTCGAGGTGGTGGCCGGGTCGGAATTCCGGGTGGTGGATACGCGGCCAGCGTCGAATTTGGCGTGGAGGAACCAGTTACCGGGGCAGGCGTTCCGATTCCAACTGCCGGGAGATCTGGTGGTGTGGCCTTCGGATGCGCGCATCGCGTTCCGGGGTCCGGCTCCGACGGACGGCTCGGAGTTCCGCATCGACCTGCGCCGGGACGCAACGGCTGCAATCCGGAAAGCCGGTTACAAACACATCCTGATCCCGATTGGGGAGGGACCATTCGCCCCGCTGGGACGCGATTTGCTGCGGCATGCCGACGAGTGGGGTGTCCGACCGCAGGGCGTTTCCGGCGACCGGTGGCTCTTTCAAATCAGCTAGTGATTGCGCTGACGACCGGGTGCATGTCGAATTTCCCCTTCTTTAGATCGTGCCCGGCACGCTCCACGATCAGAAGCTGTGGGTTGGAAGGGACCAACGCCAGTGCGGACTGCATTTCATCCGGAGTCCCGAAATCATCCTTCGTACCGTGGACGAAGATGGCACGGGTTGTGAGCGAAGGGAAGTGCTCTGTCCTTGGGCGATGGGGCTGGCCGGGTGGGTGCAGGGGATAGGAAAATAGCAGCAAGCCATCGACCAAGCCGGGCTCCTCGGCGGCGAGCATGGTCGCCTGGCGGCCACCGTAGGAATGACCAGAGAGCCAGACGGGGCCCGCAACGGACTGCCGCATTGCGAGGACGGCATCGCGGAGAACGGCGCGGTCGGCGGGAGATTTGGCGGGAGTGGGCGGGCCGGAGTAGAGCTTGCGTCGGAAGGCGAGGTCGCAGCGAACTACGCGAACACCCGCATCGCAGAAGGCATTGGCGACGGTAACGAGGATTTGGGCCCTGTGGTCGCTGCCCGCACCGTGGGTCAGGACCAGGCCGATACCGGAGGGATGCTCGGGAACGTGGAGGAATTCGTGGGAAGGCTGGTCCGGCATACCCGTGAGTTTACGATAGTGGCTGTGTGCCGAAGCATTAAGGTATTGCGCCAGCCCGAGGTGCCGGCGACCGAGAAGGAGATCTCGGCGGCTGCGTTGCAGTTCGTGCGAAAGGTGAGCGGATTCCGCGCTCCATCGAAGGCCAACCAAGCGGCGTTCGAAGCGGCGGTGCGTGAGATCGCCGACTCAACGGAGCGGCTGCTTGCGGGACTGCAAAAGCCAGTAACCTCGAAGACCGCCAAAGGACAAATTACGTGACCGTAACCGAAGAATTCGTCGAGATACAGACTCCGACAGGCCCGATGCGCAGTTTGGTGTCGCGCCCGTCGGTGGGTGGAAAGTACCCTGGACTGGTGCTGTATTCAGAGATATTCCAGATCACGGGTCCGATCCGGCGAACTGCGGCGTTCCTCGCGAGCAACGGCTATGTGGTGGCAACGCCCGAAATCTATCATGAGCTGGAGCCTGCTGGAACGGTCCTGGCATATGACCAGGCCGGGGCCGACAAGGGCAACGCCAACAAGATCGGCAAGCCTGTGACTGGGTACGACTCCGACGCGCGGGCAGCACTGGACTATTTGCTGTCGCGTCCGGATTGCACCGGGCGGCTGGGCGTAATGGGAATCTGCATCGGGGGCCACCTTGCTTTTCGCGCGGCGATGAATCCGGATGTGCTGGCAACTGCGTGCTTCTATGCGACCGACATCCACAAGGGGTCCCTGGGCCAGGAGTTGCAGGATGGTTCTTTGGGCCGGGCGGGGGAAATCCGTGGGGAATTGCTGCATATCTGGGGACGACAGGACCCGCACGTTCCGCTGGAGGGCCGGGTGAGAATCCATGCCGCACTGGAAGAAGCCGGGGTGAATTTCCAATGGATTGAGGTGAACGGCCAGCACGCATTTCTGAGGGACGAGGGTCCCCGCTACGACCCGGTGCTGGCCCGCTTGTGCTTTGGGTTTGTTTTGGAAATGTTCCACCGAAGGCTGGGGACGGGTGGGGCGACCCCGGCGGAATCCGCCGGGATCTCCAACCACTAACTAATCCTCGCCGCCCGGACGACGATTGCCTGGACCACCGGGTCCACCCGGCCCACCTTGGCGCGGACCGCCGGGGCCACCAGGACCACCAGGGCCGCGGAATCCGCCGGGACCGCCTTGGGGACGATCCGCTTGCAGTTTCTTCCACTGGTCCTGGGTGAGGACACGGCGAATACCGACGAGGAAGCGGGCGTTGGCCTTCTCCAGTTCGGCTCGGGCTTGGGCCACTTTGTCGATTTGGGAGAGGATTTTGGACTCATCCATGGTGTCGGCACCCATCAAGGGCTCCAAGGTCATTTCCTCCTTGGTGAGCGTGGCGTTGAGATCGACCAAGCGGATGCGGTTTTGCTGGAAGATGTCGTCCATCTTCTTCTGCTGGTCGGAGTTGATTCCGAGCTTTTGAACGACATCCGGGTTGTTCCACCAGCGGCCACCAGGACCGGGGGTCATGGCGCTCTCCATGGGGGGCCGACGGCGGGCCATCGGGGCTGGTCCCCTGCGGCCCGGACCTCCTGGACCTTGTGGAGCTTGCGGTGCGGCCGGGGGCGCGGGGGGAGCCGCCGGAGCCTGCGCCAGTGCCGAAATGCCGGCGACAAGGCACACGAATCCTGTTCTGATCATTTGCTGCGTCATGATTGTTCGTCCTTTCAAATGTGGACCGCGAGAGTGGGTCCCGGTGCTATCGCGCGCTGTCGGAGGCGGATTCACCGCTCCAGACGGCATCGCTGCTCAAAGAAGCCAACGTTGCAAGCGATTCCATGGGTGCGGGAACCGCGCGTGAAACTTGTAGATCGACCTGCGCCAGGAGCGCGGCATCGGTAATCTCCACAACTACCGCAACCGGATTGTCGACCGGCACGACCCGGCCCTGGTACCAAGCGGGCAATATTGCGAAAGCGAGAAGCAACGCTGCGGCTGCAAGCATTCGTCCGGGATTCCAAAACGCGGCAACCGGCAATTCCGAGGGCGCTTCCCAGCTCGGGGAAACCGCCGACCGGAGTGCCCAATCCCGCCCGGTTTCCCGGATCGACAGCACCGTCGCCTGAAGTTTTGCGACTTCAGCACCGCACGCGGCACATGCTTGGGCATGTTCGCGGGAACCAGCCACTTCCAAGCCGGCAAGCAACGCCGAAATTTCATCCCCGGTCAAGTGACCGCCAACTGTACGACGTTTCATTTCCCTGCCCCCAAACTGGTCCCGGACATCTTCTTCCGTACTGTCTGCAAGGCCCGGAACAAGTGCGTTTTCACGGTACCTTCGCGCAATCCCGTTGCCTCGGCGATCTCCAGCAAATCCATGTCCTCCACGAAGCGGAGGAGGAATACTGTTTTTTGCATTTCCGGCAGACTTGCGGTGGCATTCCAGACCGCCGCGAGCTGCTCCTTGGCCGAGACCGTCATCTCCGGGGACGTTCGTCCGTCGGACAGAAGATCGGCAGCCGACTGCGCATCCACGCCTGACGACCCTAGCATCCGCCAGAAGTAGAGCTTCCGATTGCGGGCATGGTCCCGGATCAGGTTTACGGCAATCTGCATCAGCCAAGTTGCCACGCTGGAATCGCCCCGGAAGCGGTCGCGGGACTGCCACGCCTTGGTGAAACAGTCTTGGGCGATTGTCTCGGCGGCACTACGGTCACGCAAGGAGACGAGCGCAAAACGGAACACCTTGGGCCAGTACTGACTGACAACGGCGTCGAAATCCGCAGCCCAGTCCGAACTGGAGGCAACTGACCGGATCATTTGCGGTCCAGCAAAATTTGGCGCCGTGGCTGCATACCCCGTCTGCATTCGTATGTGTAGACGGGATATTCGGGTCGGGGTTTACAGGACTGCCGGGTTTTCGAGGAAATAGTTTTCGATCTCCGATCACGACTCGAGCAGGAAGGTTACGGGTCCATCGTTGACCAGTTCAACCTCCATGTGCGCCTGGAAGATGCCGGTTTGTGTGGTGAGACCGGATTCCTTTACTTTTGCCACAAAGTAGTCATAGAGTTCGCGGGCGGCTGCGGGAGGGGCGGCGCCGTCGAAGCTGGGGCGGCGTCCTTTGCGGCAGTCGCCGTAGAGGGTGAACTGGGAGACGAGGAGAAGCTCGGCCTGGATGTCAATGGCGTTCAAATTCATCTTTCCGGCATCGTCTGAAAATATCCGGAGCTGGAGCATTTTGGCGGCAAGCCGGTCGGCTTCCGCAGTGGTGTCACCGGCCCCGAAGCCAACAAGTGCAAGAATACCCCGGTTGATCTGGCCAACAACCTGGCCATCCACGGTTACACTGGCGCGGGCCGCGCGTTGCAAGAGTATCCTCACAAATTGTCGCCCTCTGTGCATTCCTTTTTGGTTTCAATTTGATAGTGTTGCATGATATATTAACGGGAGTTTTATGGCACTGGACAAATCGAGCACAAGCACTGAAATCTTGGAATACGCTTTGAAACACATGGTATCGCAAAGGGACGCAATCCAAGCGCGCCTGGACGAGGTCCGGAGGCGATTGAGTCAAAGACCGTCCGAGGTAAGAACTCCGACGCCCATTTCCGGACCATTGAAGAGAAACTTGACACCGGACGCCCGCAAGCGCATTGCCGAGGCACAGAACCGCCGGTGGGAAAAAGTGCGGATGGCGAAGGCCACCTCGGCGTAGCCCAACCTATTGTTCCAGCCCGGACTCACCAGTCGAATTGGCGGACGATGGTGGGGATTGTGTCTTTGGCTGCAATTCTGCCTTCCTGGAAGAAAACTGCCACTTCGGCGAGCCTGGCTGCGAACGGAACATCGTGGGTGATCAGGATCTTGGCTTGGGGTAGGCTGGACAGGAGTTCCGCCAGACCGCGTTGGCCGGGCGGGTCGAGAAAAGTGGTTGGCTCGTCCAGCACGAGGATTTTCGGTTCCTCAGCCAGGATTCCGGCGATCGCGACGCGCTTCTTCTCCCCGGCGCTCAGATGCCATGGAGCCTTCCCTGCCTTGTGGGCCATTCCAACCTGCTCCAAGGCCAGCCAGGCCTTAGCCAGGGCCGCGGTGGAATTGATCCCGGCGGCCAAAGGAGCAAAGGCTACGTCCTCGAGCACGGTCGGCATGAACAACTGGTTGTCGGAATCCTGGAAGACCAAGCCGACACGACGCCGGATTTCTTTCAAATTGCTTTCACGCAGCTCCAAGCCATCAATGGCAATGGTACCGGAGGTGGCCCGGAGCAGGCCGTTCAGGTGCAGGGCGAAGGTAGTTTTGCCGGATCCGTTGGCACCCAGCAGGGCCACGGTTTCACCGGGCTGGAGTTCAAAATCGATGCCTTTCAGCGCCTCCGTGCCGTCTTCGTAGGCATAGCGGAGACCTCGGACTTGGACGATGGGGCTCATTTCAGGGCCAACCTGGCTGCGACCACGGCGCAAACGGCCGCTGCCGCGAAAATGGCGTCCGAGAGGAGGAGGGGCGTAGGGCGAAAGGTCGGCATCCGTCCGTCAAAACCGCGTGCAACCATGGCGCGGTGGATGGCGCTGGCACGGGTGTGGGCCCTCGCGAACAAGACACCAGCCGCCCCGGCCGCCTTTTTGAATTCGAGAATCCGCACCGACCCGGCACGGCTGGCAGCGGCGTCCCGCATGGCACTGGCCTCCTCACGCAGAACCATTAGGTAACGGTACAGAAATTGCATCACTTGCAGTAGGAACGCGGGGGCACCGAGGCGGTCCAAGCCGCCAAGAAGCTCCGACAGTGGCGTGGACGCGACGAGAAGCAGGGCAGTCAGGGACGAAAGATAGCTGCGGACCAACAGCATGATGGCACGATTCGGATCGCCGGAAAGAATCGAGACTACGCCGATGGCGCAGGCGAAAGGCAACACCACGGCGGCACCTGTCAGCATCCGCACGACGGGCAGACGGGCTGCAAGGACGCAAACTCCCAGCATGGCGAAATAGACTGCGACCAAGTGCAAGACCGGCTTGGTCATCGTGGCGACTGCCACCAGCATTCCGAGGGCGGCGAGCACTTTGGCCACCGGATGGAGGCGGTGCACAGGGCTATCCAAGCGGCTCCAGCGGTCGATCCGGGCGTGGCGCAAATCAGGAACCCTCCCCCGGACGTTGCGAAAGCGCCCGCGTGGCGACCCGGCAGACAAGATAGACGATGCCGATACCGAGAAGTCCGGCAATGCTTCTGCCAATCCAATGTCCGCCCGCCATTTGGTAGTCGGCGAGCGGGGAATGGACCACAGATTTGGCGTTGGACCAGATTCCGGTCTTTTGGGCGAAACGCTCCAAGCCGTCGGGATGCTGTGAGGCAACGAATACTCCGGCGCAAGCGAGGACCGATGCGGCAAGAGCGAGCGCGATACGGGCGGAGCCGCCATTGGCAGCTGGCCTGCGGAGGAACCCGGGTTGGATCTTCTCCAGTGCGCCAACAACGGCCACGGTGATCGCCCCTTCCACCACGGCGGACACCACGAAAAGAGCGACGGAAACAGTCAGCACGGCCCTTGGCATGGGCACACCCGACAGCGCAAGTTCAACCAAGGCGAGAATCGCACTCACAAGCAGCGAAAGCACACCACCAAGGAAAATTCCGTATTTGCGGCCCTTCAACAGCAGGTAGGGCAGATATCCGGCCAGCACGCCCGCAATCGCCATATTGAAGACATTGGCACCGAGAGCCAGCAGCCCCCCGTCCTGGAAAATCAAGGCTTGGATCGCCAAAATGGCGGTCATGACGATGGACGCCGCAGCCGGTCCCAGCGTGAACGACAGCAGGGCACCGCCGACAAGATGTCCGCTGGTCCCGTTGCCAACCGGAAAATTGATCATTTGGGCTGCGAAGATGAACGCGCCCATCACCCCCATTAGGGGAATCCTGTGGTGGTCGAAATCGCGCTGCGCCCTCCGGCCGAGCCACGCCACGGCAGGTGCCGCCGCCAAATCGAGCGGAACCCAAACACGCGCACTGAGGAAGCCGTCCGGAATGTGCATGAATCGCTTTCACGGTAGCACGTTCCTGCGAATCGTGGCACGCCGTAAGTATCAATTACGAGGTGGAGGGGAAATCGGATTTGGCAAATCGTGCTGCGACGATTCGAGCACGTTCCGCTGTGGCGACGGGACCGCCGGCGCCGAGGGCGTCCAGTGCTTCCGGTTGGTAGATGTCGTAGAAGGCGGCGATGCGTTCGGCTAATTCGGGAAAGGAATTGCGGAAGAGCAGTGCCGCGATTTCATCGGGGGAGGCGGAGTCCAAGGCCTCCCAAATTTCGAAGGGCGACTTTGGACTGGGTCCAATTTTCGATTCGAGCTCCGCGACACGCGTTCCGAAACCATCCCAGCGAGTTTGGTCAGCCGGGGAGAGGCCGCAGGCAGCACTGGCAGCGGCCCGCTCGGCGGGATCAAGCCGATCCAAAAGCACGGAAAGAAATGCCAGCGCCCCGGTGCTGCCCGGTGGCAGGTACTGGCGGGCGGTTTCGCCAAAGCGGGCCACACCCGGCAGATCCAGCGCATCGCCTGTGAGGGCGGGGTGGATCAGCGACATCAAGCCCAGCGAATCCAACTCGGCGACCATGGCGGCTGCGGCAGGGTGGAGGGACATCGAGAGGAACTCGTGCGCAACGAACCGGGGTCCCACAAGTCTGTGCCATTCCTCGCCGATGGCGGTTTCGAGGCGAGTGGCAGTGCGGGTGGCGAATTCGAAGCCCAAGGCGTGTTTGAAGCGGATCATGCGGAAGATTCGCGCCGGGTCGTCAAAGAAACATTCCGACCCGCAGGTGCGCAACTCCCGGTTGGCAATGTCGGACTCGCCGTTGAGGGGATCCACCATCAGTCCCCGTGAGCGGCGGCCGAGGGAAATCGCGATAGCGTTGATCGTGAAGTCGCGCCGCCGCAAATCCTCCTGGATCATGGCGGGTGCAATTACGGGGGTGCCGCCGGGCTGCGAGCGCACCTCGGTGCGGGCGTTGGAGACCGAGACGGAAATGCCACCGGCCAAAGACAGTTCCACCCATCTTGCGAGTGGATCCTGGGCCAAAATGTTGCCGCCGACTTCCTCCGCGAGTGCGAGTCCCAATGCCGGGCCGCCACGTTCCACGGTGAAATCGAAATCGCGGATGGGAACGGAACACAGGAGGTCGCGGACAGCGCCACCCGTCAGCCACAATCCGGTAACGGCCTTGGCTGCAAGGCATTCCATGGCGGAGAGCACCCTTGCCTGGCTGGCATCCACATGGTTTTCAAGCAGGAAAAGGTAGTCGGTCATGGCTCATTCTCCGGTCGATTCAGGCCCTGGGATGAAAACGGTCCACCGTCTCGCGCAGACGGGAGCGGACCACGTGGGTATAGATTTCGGTGGTGGAGATGTCGGAGTGGCCAAGCATCGCTTGGAGGCTGCGGAGGTCGGCACCGCCTTCCAAAAGATGGGTGGCAAAGGTGTGGCGCAGCACGTGCGGGGAGAGGTTGTGGAATATCCCGGCGCGTTTGCCATTGATTTTCACGGCGGCCCAGAACCCTTGGCGGGTCATGCCGGAGCCCCTCGCGGTTACGAAGAGGTCCGGGGAGTCCTTGCCTTTGAGGAGAAGTTCGCGTGCTTCCTCCACGTACCGGCGAACGGCAGCCAAGGCCTCGGCGTGAACCGGAACGATGCGCTGTTTGTTGCCTTTGCCCGTCACGCGGACCAAGCCCAGGCCGGTGTCCAAATTGGTCCGGCGCAGTTTGATCAACTCGCTGACCCGGATCCCGGTGGCATAGAGAAGCTCAAACATGGCCCGATCCCGAACACCGCTGGGCTTGGACAGGTCAGGGGCCTGGATGAGCTGTTCAACCTGCTCCTTGTTAAGGAACTTGGGGATAGTGGCCCACTGCTTGGGACTGCCGATATGCTCAGTGGGGTCGGTGGCGAGCAAGCCCTCGCCCATTAGGAAATGGCAGAGGCCGCGGACAGCGCTCAGATGCCGGGCGATGGAACGGCTGTTCAGTTCACGGGCATACAGGGCGTTGACGTAAATGGCGAGGGATTCGCGGTCGGGATAGTTTCCTTGGGTGAGGGGTTGGAGAAAGGCAAGAAGGCCATCCAGATCCGTGGCGTAGGCTTGGAGGGTGTTTTTGGAAAGTCCGCGCTCCATGCGGCAGTGGGCCAGAAAGGCCCGGATACCGCGCGACAAAGGAGTCTCCGCCAGAACTTGGTCCGCCATGCAGTGAAAGAACGCCTCGTATTGTAATGATACGATAAACTCGGCAAATGGCGCATCCGGTCCGGGACCGGCCATGCTGAAGGTTTGGAAAAATGGGTGGATCCACGGCAAAAATGGTGGCTGTCCGGCGTTTCGACCGTGAAACGCTGTACGGCTTCGTTGATCCCCGGTCCTACCTTCAGGCCCAGAGCATGGAGCTGATCAAGCCGTCAGCAGAATTGCTGGTGATTCCTTATGGGCACGTCAAGTACGTGTCGTTTGTGAAGGAATTCGACGGTGCCGCGCTAACGCGCACGGTGTTCCACTCCCGCCCCAAGTTCGAAGGCCTGTGGGTACGGATGTCGCTGGTTGACGGAGACATCATGGAAGGTGTCCTGCCCAACAATCTGCTCTTGTGGGACGCCACGGGATACACGTTCACTCCACCCGAGCCGGACGGGAACCACCAAAAGGTCTTCGTGCCGAAAGTATCGCTGCGGGGAATCCAAGTGTTGGGTGTGGTGGGAAGTCCGCTCAACGTTGCCGTCAAATCGGGGAGGAAGAAACCGCAAGTGCATCCCGACCAAGCCCGGCTGTTTTAAACAGGCTGCTGGATGCTGCTTGGACGCGCCGGTTGCTGCGCAGGTTCGGTTACATTTTGATTTTCCCTGCAGTGATCCGATAAACTAATTGAGGCGGCTTCAGCGCTTGCCCCGCAGCAGGGGGACGGTTTCGCGCTGAACGTCAAACACAGGGGTTTTCAAATTATGAACAGTAGCAAACGAACCACAGCGTTCGCCATCGCCGCGCTTGCGATCTCCGCATCCGCGTTGTTCGCCCAATCGGACCTCGGTTCGATCCAGGGCGTCGTCAAAGACCAGTCCGCATCCTCCGTGCCCAACGCCACCGTCAAGGCGAAGAACCAAGGCACCGGTGCCGAACGTCAAACCAAAACCAACGAATCGGGTGTTTACACGTTTACCAACGTCCAGGCTGGCCTGTACACGGTTACCGTGGAAGCAGCTGGTTTCAAAAAGTTCGAAAGTGTCAGCAACAAACTCGACGCCGCCAGCAAGCTTGGCATCGACGCAACGCTGACGGTCGGCGCAGCCTCCGAAACCGTCGAGGTTACCGCCTCGGCAACCGCGCTGCAGACCGAAAGCGCCACCGTGCAGAAGCTGGTCACCCGCGAACAGATCGACTCGCTCGAGCTCAACGGCCGCAACCCGGTCGGCTTGGCGTCGCTCGTTCCCGGTGCCCGTGGCGGCAACCTGGCCGGCCTCAGCTTCAACTTCACGCAGGGCCCGTCAAACTTCAACGGTTCCCGCAATCCGGAAAACCTCATCACGTATGACGGCGCACCGGCCACCCGTACCCGTTCCAACGGCACCAGCCTCGGCGCGGCCGACGTGGACTCGACCTCGGAAGTGCAGATCCTGACGGCTGCCTATGCTGCCGAATACGGACGCACCTCCGGCGCGCAGATCCGCATCGTCACCAAGCCGGGCGGCAAGGATTTCCACGGCGCGGCCTATGAATACGTCCGCAACGACGTCTTCAACGCCAACACCTGGCAGCGCAACAAAACCCCGGGACAGAACTTCGCCGCGCCCATCCGCTACAACCAGTTCGGTTACAACATCGGCGGCCCGGCCTACTGGCCCGGCAAGTTTAACAGCAGCAAGGACAAGTTCTTCTGGTACTTCGGCGAGGAGTGGGTTCGCTACCGCTTCACCGACAGCGCCACCTGGAACGTTCCCACGCTCCTGATGCGCCAGGGCGATTTCAGCGAGTTGCTTGCCCTTGGGCCGGCCAACACGCAGGCCAAGGTTGTCACCATCAAGGATCCGACCACGGGCATTGCCTTCCCCGGCAACATCATCCCGAAGAGCCAGGTCAGCCAGAACGGCTCCGGCATCCTGAAGGCCTATCCGGTTCCGAATCTCTCGGCCGGCAACTTCATCGGCGGCACGTCGAACTACTACATCACCGCCCAGCACCCGCAGAACCAGCGCAAGGACACACTGTCGGCTGATTACAACATCAACGACAAGATGCGCCTGCAGTTCCGCCGCAACAACTACGCGTTCTGGGAATACCAGCCACTCGACGGAACTCCGACCGAGACGCCGAAGTACTTCAACCGCCCGAACCAGACAAACTCGCTCGACCACGTCTGGACCATCAGCCCCACCATGGTCAATGAGGCAGTCGTGACGGTTTCGCTCGACGACGTGTATATCCCGGTCGATACCGCCCACTTCTTCGACCGCACCACGGCCGGCATCAACTACAAGTACATCTTCCCGGACGGCAAGCTGATCCAAAACCGCATCCCGACCGCGAACATCGCGGGCCTCAGCGGTCTGACCGGCAACCCGTATCCGTCTCACTCGGCGGGCCCGATCTACACGTTCACGGACAGCTTGACGTGGGTGAAGAGCAATCACACCTTCAAGTTCGGCTTCTACTTTGAGCGCTCGGGCGAAAATGACAACGACGAAATCAACGTCAGCGCATGCCCGACCTGCACCAACAACCAGAACGGCCAGTTCTTGTTCAGCGACAGCCGCTCGAACAACCCGAGCACCGGCAACGCCATCGCAAACACGGCCATGGGCCTGTTCGACAGCTACTCCGAACTCGGCCAACGCGCCTACACCATCTTCCGCGGCTCCTCATACGAACCCTTCGTTCAGGACAACTGGAAGGTCAACTCCAAGCTGACCGTCAACTACGGCTTCCGCTATACGGTCATCGTCCCCTACCACGCTCTCTGGGGCAACATGATCACGTTCGACCCGACCCTCTACGATCCGAGCCAAGCCGTCAAGGTCGACCCAAAGACCGGCACCATCCTGCCGGGCTCCGGCGACAAGTACAACGGCATGGTCATTCCGGGTACCGGCTGGCCGTCGTCGGCCAAGGGCCGCTTCCCCGAAGCCAGCAACTCGTCGCTCGACTACCTGTTCCGCGGCGGCAAGTATCCGAACTACTTCTCGCAGATTCGCTGGAACCAGATCCAGCCGCGCTTGGGCATCGCCTACAACCTGAACCCGAAGACGGTCATCCGCACCGGCGGCGGCCGCTTCTACACCCGTTTGGGCGTCAGCGACTCGGTCTTCCTCGGCGGCAACCCGCCCTTCCAGCCGACCGCCAACGTCTCGTTCGGCTCCGCCGACAACCCGGGCGGCACCACCACCAACAGCCTCCCGCTCACCGTCACCACCCAGAGCCGCGATTTCAAGAATCCGGAAGCTTGGAACTGGAACTTCACGGTGGAACGCGAGATGCCGCTCAACTCGATCCTGTCGGTTGCGTACGTCGGACGCCGCGGCCTGCACCAGCAGCGCGAGTCCAACATCAACCAGCCGCTCCCGAGCGTTGTCGCCGCCAACCCCGGTGTCAACCTCGACGCGCTCCGTCCCTACAAAGGCTACAACTCGATCCGCGAAACCGACAACGTTGCGAGCTCCCGCTACAACTCGTTGCAGGTCTCTTGGAACCGCCGCTTGACGAAGGGTCTGCTGTTCGGCCTGGCGTACACGCTCTCCAAGAGCATGGACGACGGCTCCAACCAGCGCGACATCATCCCCAACACCTACTACGCGGGCAACCTCTGGGGCCCGTCGGAATTTGACACCCGTCACGTGTTCATTGCCAACTTCATGTACGAGCTCCCCGTGTTCAAGGGACGCAACGACTTGGTGGGCAAGGCTCTCGGCGGCTGGCAGGTTTCCGGCATCATCCAAAAGCAGACCGGCACGCCGACCTCGATCGGTCGCGGTCAGGATTACGCTGGCGTCGGCCTCGACGGCAGCTTGGCTGGCGGCATCGGCAACTACTGGGTCTACAGTGGCGCGCCGATCAACTACACCAAGCAGTTGGCGACGGACGGCCAGGCCGTTTACTGGTTCCAGCCGAAGAACGCCGATGGCAGCGCCATCTGGACCGCTCCCGCAGCTGGCACCTTTAACTCCCAAAAGGGTATCCGTGACATGATCTACGGCCCCGGCTTCAACAACGTAAACTTGGGCTTGTTCAAGAAGTTCGCGATCACCGAGAAGACCGGCTTCCAGTTCCGCGCGGAGGCGTTCAACGCCTTCAACCATCCGAACTGGAGTGGCATCGCGTCCACGGATCCGACGAGCGGCAACTTCGGAAAGATCACCAGCAAGAACGGTGACGTCCGCAACATGCAGCTCTCGCTCCGCCTGTACTTCTAGGGCTGGCGAAGTTTGGTACTTGGCCCCCGGGGAAACCCGGGGGCTTTTTTCATTTCGGGGCAAAAAATTCGGCGTTCGAGTTGCCCTATACTGTTGTTGCCATTCGAAGGCGGGGAGGGCGTGGCACCTGGCGTCGCTGTGACAAATATGAGCGGGACGGACGCCACCACCGTGTCAATGACAATCCGCGATGAAAGAGGCATTCCGTTCGGAACACCTTCGCCGTTGGCACTGGGGCGTCGCCAGCATACTTCGTTCGTGCTGGGGGTGCCTCAATCCGTTCAGCGGGGAGTATGGAACTGAGCTCGGCAAACGCCGACATCCTCGTGCTGGGAATCGGCAGCAGTGGGGGAACGTTCACCTCGATTGTCGGTTTTGGGAATTGAGGCCGAATGGAAAAGCGGGACACAAGGCTTGCGCCGAGTGTCCCGCTTTTGGCTCGTACTTGAAATGAAGGGTTACGCCGCTTCCGGAGGGGGCAGGATTTTCACGCTGCTGGCTGCGATCTTTCCGTTGCGGTCCATGCCGAGTTCATAGGCAATCTTCACGCCCGGAACCAACTGGGTGGCTTCACCCAAGTGCAGTCGCGAGATGTGGAAGAAGATATCCTTCCCGCCGCCATCGGGCCGGAGGAAGCCGAAACCTTTTTCCTCGAAGTAGGTCATCACGGAGCCGGTCTGTGCCTCGGGCGGCCCATCCTCGGCCTGATCTCCCGCCGAACTCTGGGAGGACTGCGGACGTCCACCCGTCTTGTCTCCCACCCCTTGCTTCAACAGGGCGAGGTCCTCTTCTGTCAATTCCCCTGACGGACGAGTTGTCGCCGTGGGCATCTTGAGATTTGGGTTCTTCTTCAGTGATTCTTCGAAGAGGCGTTTCTGTAGGGCGTTCAAAAGTCGGGTCCTTAATTCTCGGGCAAAAGCGCGTCTAGCAAAACTACACTACGCAGACGTGTGTGAGTCCGCGTCATGATCAAAACCGGCGTCGTCGGCCAACTCATCGGCCAAGTCCTCGCCCGCAACTGCAATTTCGTCGTCAAAACCTACGTTGCCAAAACCATCGGCACCAAATGGATCCACGGTAAACGCATCGGAAATGAACGCGTCCGATTCCAAGGCTTCCATCGGGGCGAGGTCCTTTACCACTGGAGCCGCCTTGCTCAATGGATCCTTCTTGGCCCGGGCACGGGAGGCCTTCTTATCAGCCGGAGGCTGACGGTCACTCTTTTTGAGCGAGCCGATTACCATTGAAGTGACGAACTTCTTCTCGCCGTGGTCGTCAAATTTGATGCCGATGCGTTCATCCGTGCTGGAGATTACGGCTCCCAGTCCGAACCTCTGGTGCTCCACCTGAGCGCCTTGACTAAAATTGGCCATTTGGGTTTGAGATAGCTCCTAATATACAATCCGCGAATCGCCGTGCCAACGCAACACCCGCCAGCAGCAGTTCGAATGGATTCCGCGCAAGGTACTCCCTATAATAACACGATTCGGTTTTCACTCGACTTGGATTCTCCGGCCGTTGCTGGTGACGCGCAGCAACCCGCGCTGATCGGTCCGATAGACCAACACATGGCGTTGTTCGAGAGCCGAAATCGTGAGCGGGTGGGGGTGGCCGTAGGAATTCTCAAATCCGTCGGAAACGAGGGCAAAGGCCGGGTGAACAGCGTCGAGCAGCATGGGGGTGGAGGAAGTCCGGCTGCCGTGGTGGCCCACCTTCAGGACGGTGGCCGGATCGAGGAGGCCGCCGAAGTATAACTCCTGTTCGGTGCGCTTCTCCATGTCCCCGGTCAGCAGGAAGGCGGTACGACCGAAAGCGAGGCGCATGACCAACGAGTCGTCATTCTTCGCTTTATCGGAGGCTTGGTAGGCAGGGCCGGGCGCGAGGACGCGAATTGTGGCACCGCCATAGTTGAAGGGCTCGCCGCGGCGCATCTCCCGCACGGGAATACCCAACGCCTTGGCTGCTACTGAGACACGGCTCCACTCCGGGCTGCCGCCGTTGGCACCGGTCCACAATTCACGGGGATGGAAGTTCCTGAGCACGGCCGCCATTCCTCCCATGTGGTCCTCATGGGCATGCGTCATGGCGACGATGTCGAGTCGACGGATGGAACGCGACCAAAGATAGGGGGAAACGACGTCCTCCCCGATGTCGATGCCGGATTTGCGGGCTCGCCCGAATGATGGAATTCCCCCGGCGTCGACCAGCATGAGGCGACCGTCGGGAAATGCAACAAGTAGGCTATCCCCCTGCCCCACATCGATTACAGACAGCTCCATTTGACCCTTGGGGACTCCCGGCTCGAACGGATGCTCCAGAACGACGCACAGCGACACGACCACCATGGCCCACGACGCAGGAAACAACACAGACCCATACCGCCAACCCCCGGCACGCCTGGAACATATGGCTGCAAACAAAAGGGAGGACACGAATAAGGCTGCCAGCCAAAAGGGAGGCTCGGGAATGCGCCAGTCCGGCTCCAACGACGCGTGAAAGGAGACAGCCCGGCGCGAGACATCCATCAATACTCCGCAAATACGGGCAAGCCAGACCGACTGGAGTCCGATGGCTAGAAATCCGAGTGGAACAGTGAGACCGAGGAGTGGCCCCACCAGTAGGTTCGCGGTTAGTCCGGAGAATGACACGCGGTGGAAGTACTGAACCATCGGCAAGGCGAGACCCAGTTGGATGAAGAAGGTTGTGACCAAGGCATCCCAAACAAAGAAATAGGCACGGGCCACGCCCACTACCAGCCACTTCGCGCCCCACCGCCGCATTCCCAGCATGGCCAGCGTCTCGACCAACAGCCGCATCTCAACACGGAACTGGGCCGCCTTGGGTACGAGCCGGAGACCCCGGCCCATTTCATCGAAACTCCGCAGGCCAGCAGCAAGGGGAGTGGACGTGGCCTCCATGGCGGGTACCGCGAACGCGCCGATCAGAGCAACAGCGAGAAACGATAGCTGGAAACTGGCGTCGAAAAGTTCCAATGGATCAAATAGGAGGAACAGGACTGCCACCGCAGCCAGAATGTTCAAGAGTCTGCCATCGCGATGGAAGATGCGCCCGAAACCAAAGAGCGTCATGCCAACGGCGGAACGGAGAACGGGTGCCTGCCAGCCGGCAATTCCTGAATAGAGCCACGCCACAGCCAAGCCAGCCAAAAGTGCAACGGACCGCGGCACAGCACAGAGCCGGAGCAATGCAATCAGCAACCCGGCGAGCACCGCCACGTGGCTGCCGGAAATAACTAGGGCATGGAAGGTTCCGGTGGTGCGGTAGTCCTCGGTCCAAATCTTCTCTAGGCGGGAGCTTTCACCGATCAGGACCGCGCGCATCATGCCGTTTGTGTATGGATCGCCGGGATACAGGAGGTCCAAGCGATCGAGGGCAATACTGCGAACACCGTAGATGAATCGTGCGAACGGGCTTCCGCAATGCCCGGGAAGAAGCTTGACGGACGCGGCATCCCCGGATGCGGTCCAATACACCTGCTGCCGTGCCATGTAGGCCACCGCGTCGAACGAGCCTGGATTGGCAAAGTTGTGCGGATGGCGCACTTTACCTATAAATTCCACGTTGGAGCCGTACGGCAGTTCGGGAAAAGGCCTGCTGTCCTTAGCGAAGAGAGATACTTGGGCACGAGCTCCGGCGTCGAGTTCCACCGTGAACCGCTCGCGCTCCGCCGCCAGCATGGCAGGCTGTACAACGCAACCTGCGAGCGTGGCTAGTGTGCCGTCGGGAACTGAGAGGCGTGGCGCAGGTGGGGGCGGGTGGAAAGCGACCCGCGCCAGACCAAGAAAGAGGCAGAGGACGGTGTTGCCGAAACGACGGGCACGCGGCAACCCGAAAAAGTGAGCGGTCAGGGATAGGGAGCAGACGGACGCGGAGGCCGCTAGAATCTCAGAGGTGGCAAACGGGACGAAGCTGGCGAGCGCCACGCCACAGGCGACGGCGATAAAGGGAAGGAGTAACGGCTCGGCTGCTCGGGTGTCAGAAACTTCCACACCCAATTAGTGGCTGGGAGTTGAAATTCTTCTCAATAATTCTGTTAGAGGGCAGCGCGTCCGCGGGAGACGATACCGGCGCATTCCAACCACTTGAGGAGGACACAAGTTTTATGTGCCATATCATCCGGGTTGGTAGAACGGCTCGAGTCCGATACCCCAAAGAAATTCATAAGGATGTCGTAAGGGTTTATCTGGGGGACTGACAGGGACTCGATCATGCAAGCTCCCTCGAACTCGGCCAAACATTCGAGCTCGTCTCTGGACAAACCCCGAAGAAAAGTCACCACAGCGTGTCTGCGGTGTGGCAGCGAGGTGCGTAAAAGTGCGCCAGCAATAGAAGAGCGGGAGGCGACGACGGCCAAATTTAGCTCCAAGTTACAAACAGTGACGGCTAATTTCAGTATCCCGAAGCTGTCTGCGGAAAGCAATACCGCAACCTGATTTTTGTCGTGCCGGAGTAAGAATCGCTGTCGCCGCAATGCTACTGGATGGATATTGTCGTGCCACCCTGAACGGAACCAGTCGAGTCAATGCTCGATATGCTGTTGAGGAAGAGTTTGATCGGCACAGATTGGCCCGTTTGCGCCGTCTGGGGAATCAGGATATTGATCTGCCAAACGCCTACAAGGCCAGGGGCCAAGCCGGAGTACTGCACATTGGCATCCGGTAGAAAGGCCGAAATGGAGCCGAGGACGACTTGAGGCTGGCTCGATGTGACGGTAGCCGACGTGGCGGCGGAGCCGTCTACCGGTGCGCCGATCACGGGACCGGCACCGGTTCCGAGCAACGACACAACTTGTCCGCGCAACACCGGGTTGGTCGGCGAGTTCAGGCCCTTGTAGCTGCCGTCGGAGCCGTAGTTCAGCGCCACGGCCTGCCCGCTACCGGACCCGTTGAAGGTGAAAAGAGCAGGCGCGGCGGTGGCAAGGGACGCCTCGGCACCGGCGACGATCTGGCCGGTGGAGGCCTTCACGATCTGCACATCGGCAAGAGGGGCACCGGCGATGACTGAGGGTAATTGCATGTTGATCTGGCCGGGAGAAACATAGAACAACGGTGCAGCTGTTCCGTTCACAAACACCTGTGTGTCACCCAGAGTGGTTGGAAGCGGCACTTGCGTGGCGGCACCCGTGCCGGCCGCAATGGAATAGGTGGCGGATGCGGGTGCGAACAGGGAAATGATTCCGCCCGGAGCTTGGGGCCGGGTGGAATAGTTGGCCGAACTGACGGCATTGGCTTGGGGTGCGTAGTACAGGACCCGGTTCACGCTGTCAGTCGCGAGCAGATTCCCCGTGGGATCCTGGTAGACCGAGAGAGGACCATAGATCGAGAGGTTTCCGTCGGAAGCGTTTCCCTTGAGTGGCAACTGGTCGGCAGATGGGTAATGGGCTGCCGCGCTGGCACCAATGTCGGCCACCCAGAAGCCGGCTGAAGCAGAAGGCGTAGTCGCTGGTGCTCCGCTTGCAGACACCGGGGTGTAGGGCGCGCCGGTGGAAATCGAGACCGGCTGGCTGAAACCGGTGTTGATGCTGATCGGCGGCGAATCGAAATTATTCAACTGCTGAACCTTGTTGAAAATCTGGACCCGGCGATTCCCTGTGTCTGCGACCAGAACCCGGTCGGAGGAATCAACAGCCACCCCTCTTGGAGCATTCAATCTCGTCGGCTCCGAACTGCCGGCGGAAGCAGTGGTAAAGTCGGAGGCACCCAAGACCTTGGTGGCGGCCATGCCGGTACCGAAGGGCTTGGCAAAGAACAAGACCCGGTTGTGAGCCGCGTCGGCAACGATCAGCCACCCTTTGGCAGGCTGGGTTGTGTCGAAGCCTTCGGAGGTGAGCGCAATCGAAACAGGAGCAGCCATGTTTCGCTCGGATGCGTCCGTGACCGTCGAGGTAGCACTGGACTGGCCCAAGACCAAGTCCGCAGGCTGGGCCCTCAAATATGCGGACGAAAACGGAGTGCTATAGCGGACTACGCGACCGTTTCCAGAATCGGCCACGAAGAGATTTCCAGCGGAATCCACGCTCAGGCCCGTGGGGAAATGCAATCCCTGCGCCGAGGGCTTGGTGGCTTCACCCGACGGGAAGTTCACTACCGTCCGAAGCATGTCCGGCTGACCGAAAACGATGTCGGCCTTTTGACCGTTTTTGGCTGCTGCGAAATCCTTAAATCCGAGGACGCGGTTGTTCTGGGTGTCCGCGACGTAAAGGTGCGGGGGAGAGGAGGAATAGTCCAGGATTGCCGAACCCCAGAGGCCGGAGGCCGTCAGGCCGAATTCCCTGCCCTCGACCAAATTGACGCCCGTATAAGGAAAGTCCAACTGTCCGATTACCCGTGTCGCTGTGGTGGTCAAGCCCTGGGAGGATAGCGGAAAAACCAGAACACGGTTGTTCTGGCCGTCGGAAACAAATAGTTCGGTTCCCGAGGCCGCGACATCGGCTGGAAAGTTGAAGCTGGAGGCAGAGGCGTCCGCGTTGCCCTGGTTGGCTTTCAAGGAGAAGAAGTCCGGCTGTCCGACAACTGTGGTGGCGGACGGCGAAAACTGGGTGGATTCGGGCTGCCAGGCATCGATCGGCGGGAACAGCATGACCCGGTTGTTCTGGGAATCGGCGACAATGATGCCGGCTGCGGTGGCCACGACACCGTACGAAATTCCAAGCTGCGTCTGCGAAACCGGCAGGGAGCCAGTGGTCAACTTGGCGTCGAGCCCCAGGATCCGGATGGCTGCCGTGTTGTTCTGGGGCGCAGCCGGAAAGACCAAAACTCGACCGAGCGCATCGGAAACGAGAAGCCGACCGGCGGAATCGAATGCAAGTGCCTGGGGATTGCGGAAACCGTTCTTGGTGATGATGTTGGCTGTTGAGGTCCGGGTCACGAAATCCGGCTGGCCCAGCACCAAGTCGGCAGCCAGTCCGTTGGAAGGCTGTCCGCGAAGCAGCGACGCTGGATACCGCAAGACACGGTTGTTTCCCGAATCGGCCACCCAAAGGCTTCCCTGCGCGTCGATGGCCAAGCCGACCTTGCTCAGCGAACCGACACTCAACGAAAGCGACGAGGAACTCAGACCGCCAGCATTGGCGGAACGACCGGAAAGAGATGTCTGGCCAAGGACAAGATCCGGAAGGATCTGGCCGTTCTGCTGGAAAGGTTTTGGGTAGCGGAGAATCCGGTTGTTGAACGAATCGGCGACGTAGAGGTTGCCGGAAGCATCGACGGCAAGTCCCGAGGGAACATTGAGCGAAGTCGAACGCCCATTTTGAGCCGAGGTCAGATTCGCGACCTTGTCCACCTGCCCGATGATGATGTCGGCGATGGAACCAGCCTTCAATTGATTGCCGTACTGGAAGCCGAGGATGCGGTTGTTGCCCGCGTCGGAAACATAAATATTGGGCGGCGAGACGGAGTTGTCAACCGCCACGGCGATGGGGAAGCTGAATTCACGGCCCTCGGTCCAGTTCGGACCGTTGTTGGTGAACAGGGTCGGGTTGCTGGCGGTTCCCAAATACTGGGGGTCGCCCAAGACCTTCACAGGTTTCCGGAAAAGGCTTTGAGCTTGGAGGCCCCCCGCCAATGACATGGCTACGAGTGCGGTAAGGAGGGGCGCGACGGATGATCGTTTGGTTGGCAAGCCATTTTGAAGATACCACGAACGCGGCTGAAAAATCATTTGCGCCATGGAATCAATGGCTTGCGCGGTCTATCTTGCACTGCCTATCTGCGGACCTGGCCGAGCCACTCCCCACGCACCATGCCCAGCCAGGACGCCAGAATTGCCGCCAACCAAGCCTGACCCATCCGGCTCCAAAACTCGTTCGCGGTCTTTTCCAACGGCGCGAAGGTGTAGGTGGCCGCATAGCTCCTGGGGCTGGCGAAATACTCCATGTAGTGGCTGCCGAAAAGCGGGTTGCGGGCCGCGGGGGACTGCAGGAAAGTGGCAAAGGGCCATTCGACGGCAAGGTAGACCGCGAAGAAGACAGTTCCCATCACCAGCGCCCGGCGCCATGTAGGCCACGGGACCAGCCGGGGGCGGATCAGATCCTGGGCTAAGGCGGGGAGGATCAGGAGCAACGGAAAACCGTTCGGCACGAAATGTGTAACCTCGTGCAGCACCGGCCCCAGCTTGGGCTGGGCGGGAAAGAGAGGCAGAATCCAGAGCATCCCCAGCAGAAACACGGTGTAGAGGCCCGCGACCTTGCTGCCGGCCCAACGGTTACCGGTCGCACCAGCCGCCATCGCAAGCGTCACCGGGGCGAGCATGCAAACGGTACGGTAGGAGGACGCGGAATGCAGCACCACGCGCCCGGAGAATTCGAGTACGAGGGACATTCCCGCAATCAGCAACATTCCTGAGAGATAGAGATACAGAGTCTCCAGGCGTTTCGAGTCGTCGCCGACCGCCGCGTTCAGCTTTGCCGCATTCAGCTTTGCCGCGTTCATTTTCGGCGCAAGCAGCATCAGCGAGCCAATCGCTACGCCGAAAATCCCCACAGCGAGAATTATGTGGGGCGGGCTGAGAATTTTGACGTCCAGTCCGTAGGCGTTGTGCCACCAGTCATCGAAAGGTGCCGACGTGATCATGCTGAAGCCGCCCCAAGCTGTCACGAAGGCACCAAGTGGTCCACGGAAACCCAGCACGCCGACCGACGAGTCCCGCATGGGCGACTTGGTGAATGTGGTCCAGAGGATCAAGTAGCCGCATGTGATGCCTGCAATGACCCCGCACAGTTGGATTGCGAGATGGGCCGGCGTCCAAAAAGTATCGCGTCCAATGGAGCGATGCCACGAAATATCCCAGTGGATGCCGATCAGGGCCGCCGTTACGCCAAGCGCGGTCAGCCAGATATACCAAGGGATGCCGCCTCCAACCGGGCGGCTGAAATCGGTTCCGCTGGAATTGGTCTGAAACGCTGTCGCCATACCCCCATCCTAAACCCCTGAGCTTGTGGGACCCGCTCCATTGGCTGTTAAAATAAAATTTCCCTGCACATGAACAATTTGATGGCCCGTTCCCTCTCCGAAGTCGATCCCGACATCCACCATTTGGTCCTGCGGGAGGCAGAGCGGCAGAACGGCCAAATCGAATTGATCGCGAGTGAGAACTTCACCTCGGAAGCGGTCCTTGAGGCGACCGGGTCCGTTTTCACCAACAAATACGCCGAGGGTTACCCCGGTCGGCGGTACTACGGGGGCTGCGAAGTCACCGACGAGGTGGAAAATATCGCGCGCGACCGTGCGAAGAAGCTGTTCGGGGCGGAGTACGTCAATGTCCAGCCACATTCGGGCTCCCAGGCCAACCAAGCTGCGTTCGGAGCCGTTGTCAACCCCGGTGACACTATCATGGGACTCGATCTGGCGCATGGCGGCCACCTGACCCACGGACACAAGCTCAATTTCTCTGGCAAGCTCTACAACGTGGTCGGCTACCAGGTGACTCCTGCGGACGGGGACCGGGGAGAGCGGATCGATTTCGAGCACCTGGCGCAGTTGGCCGACCAGCACAAGCCCAAGATGATCATCGCGGGAGGCAGCGCGTACCCCCGCCAGTGGGATTTCAAGCGGTTCCGCGAGATTGCGGATTCCGTCGGGGCGATCCTGCTGGTCGACATGGCGCATTTTTCGGGTCTAGTGGCGGCGGGCGTCCATCCCAATCCCTGCGAATACGCCGACATCGTCACCACCACCACCCATAAGACCCTGCGGGGGCCCCGTTCCGGGATGATCCTCGCCAAGGCGCAGTACGGCAAGGCGATCGATCAAAACGTCTTTCCGGGCGCACAGGGCGGGCCGCTGGTCCATGTGATCGCGGCAAAGGCCGTCTGCTTCCTGGAAGCGCTGCAACCGGAATTTGTGACTTACCAGAAGCAGGTTGTGGCCAACGCGAAGGCCTTGGCGGCGGGAATGCAGGAAGCTGGATTCCGTGTGGTCTCCGGCGGCACCGATACCCACTTGATGCTGGTGGATGTGTTTTCAGCGGGTGTCCGGGGCAAGGAGGCCGAACAATCGCTGGACCGCGCTCGGATCACCGTGAACAAGAATGGCATCCCGTTCGACGTAAATCCCCCGATGAACCCGAGCGGGATCCGCCTGGGCACTCCGGCGGCAACAACGCGCGGATTCGGCGAGGCCGAAATGGCGGAAGTTGCCAGCTGCATCGCGGCCGTTGTGAATGCGGCGGGCGGCCAGTCCGACTTGGAAGCCACCATCACCGGCGTCCGGGAGCGCGTGGAGGCATTGACTTCGCGATTCCCGCTGTATGCCTGGAAGCGACCGGCCTAGCCCGTGCCCAAATCTCCGGTCAAGGTCGCAATCGACGTACGACGCATCCGTGATTTCGGCGTTGGCACCTATATCCGGAATTTGATGAAGGCCTTGGGCGATCTGGAAGCCACGCCTGAGCATCCCACGCACCAGTACAACCTGATTTGCCTGGACGAGGACCGGCAGAATTTCGCGGCCCTGCCGGACAACTTCCAGACCGTGGTCCACAACCGCAAGGATTCGTCGCGGCTGGACCATCTGATGTTGCCTTGGTTGTTGTACAAACTCGGGCCGGATGTCATGCACATCCCGTTCCACAGGGTACCCCTGCTGATTCCCAAGCCGTACGTGGTTACAATCCACGATTTGAGCAGCCTGTTCTATGACGAGGCATCGGGGTTGCTGCACCAGGCGCATATCTTCCGCTTGAAAAAGGGGCTGGAGCGGGCGGAGCGGATCATTGCGGTTTCCGGGGCCACGCAGCGCGACGTGGTGAATCTGGTGCCGGAAGCCGCGAGCCGCATCCAATTAATCTACAACGCGCCCGACCCGAAGTTCGCACAGGGCGGGCTGCCGTCGGATGCCCGGGCCGCAGGGCCCGAGGCTGTCCGACGCGAACACCACCGAATCCTGGAACGCTACCAGATTCGCGACCCGTTTCTGCTCTATGCAGGATCGATCCGTCCCCAGAAGAATATTCCCCGACTGATCGAGGCGTTTGCCGTAGCCAAGACGCAGTTGGAGGGCCATCCCACCCTCGGGAATCTGCGGTTGATCATCATCGGGGACGAGATTTCGCGCCATCCGAATGTGCGGCGGGCCGTGATGCAGTGTAGGATGGAAAACTCGGTGCGGTTCCTGGGCTTCATCCCTTTTGAAACATTGCGGATTTTCCACGAGCTGGCGTCGGCGTTCGTATTCCCCTCGTTGTACGAGGGATTCGGACTACCGCCTCTGGAGGCCATGTCGTCGGGCACACCGGTGGTCGCGTCGGCTGTCAGTTCCCTGCCCGAGGTTGTTGGAGGCGCGGCAATGCTGGTGAACCCGGAGAACGTCTTCGATATCGCGCGCGGGATTGTGGAAGTGCTGACGAATCAGGAACTTCGACAGACGCTAATTGAGAAGGGCCGCAAGCAAGCGGCCAAATTCAGCTGGGCCCGGACGGCGCGCGAAGTCTCGGATCTGTACGGCGAAGTCGCTGCGGCCAAGCGCTCCAAATCGGGACGCCGCTAGCCGCTACTTCGAGATGCCCCGGTCTGCCAGCCAATCCTTCAGACGGTCAGGCCATGATTCCACCGGCGCACCAGGCTTCTTCGTGGGACGAAGTGCGACGCCGTGGGCTCCATAGGTGTAGATGTGCAGCTCAGTGGGGATGCGGTGCGCCTCCAGTTCCAGATAGAACTTCACCGTAGGCTCGACGTGGGATCGGTCCTCGTCGGTGCAGACAAGGAAGGTCTGGGGGGCGTCGTTCGGTATCGGGAACGTCGCGTTGGGTTCGATGGTGATGGCGGTCTGCGCGGCAGGGTCCGGTGTGGGTGCGCCGGGAACCCGGGCAGGCACGGAGCCGGGGCGGTAGAACGGGTAGATCAGGATGTTGAAGTCGGGACGGGAACTGACGCGCTCGATGGGATCGGCGGAGTCGGGCTTGCCCGCGTCGAACTTGGTGCCGATCATACCGGCAACTTCGCCACCAGCGGAAAAGCCGATGAAACCGATGCGGGCGGGATCGAGATTCCATTCCTTCGCGCGGCTACGGACTAGGCGGATGGAGCGGGCAGCGTCGGCGTAGACTTCATTTGGCAGGGTGTACTTCGAGCCGCCGGGGGCTTTGGCCAAACGATATTTCAGCACGAAGGCGGCGATGCCTTGGGAGTTCAGCCAATCTGCGATCTCCCAGCCTTCCTTTTCCATCACAAGCTGGCTGTGGCCTCCGCCGGGGCCTACGATCATGGCAGCACCGGTTGACTTGCCCTTCGGAAGGAAGACGTAGACCGAGGGGTAGTGGGTGACGGTGAAGTTGCCGGGGAGTTTGGCGTTTTTTGGATCCACCGAGGGTTTGGAAACTTCAAGGGCGGTGATGCCCTCGGAACCGGGAGCGCCTCCGGACCAGAGGCGGATCTCCTCTCCACGTTCAGCGGCAGCGACCACAGCCGCCATGCCCAATCCCAAAATTACCGTTGCGAGGCGCATCAAATAGGCTCCGATGATGAATCTATCATGGACAACTGCGGGCGCGGGATGTGGTTGCGAATCAGGGCAAAAGCGACAAAGGCTCCGAACATGGCGAGCGCCAGAAAGTTGAGGAAGGTGGCGCGACCGGATTGCACCAGCCAGGCTCCTGAAAATGCTGCCACCAGAGATCCCAAGCGGCCCACGCTGAGCGCGAATGCCGCTCCAGTGGCTCGGACCCGCGTCGGGTAGATATGGTTGGAAAGGGTGAAGGCGGAGGACTGTACAGCGTTCACGAAGAATCCATGCAGGCCGAGGACGGCGAGGGGCAGCGACCGGTCCAGGCCGATGGCAACGGCGCTGGCCGAGGCACCCAGAGCGCAGAGCATCAGCGGCCAGCGGGATCCTCGCATCGAAATCCAGAGACCACAGAGAACGGCTCCGAAGATGCCGCCAAAATTGTAGTACGCCAGACCGGAACTGGATTCGGCCAGTCCCCTGCCCTCGGCCGCCAGCATGCTGGGTAGCCAGCTAAAAGCCATGTTGACGGTCAACAGGCTGCAGAAAAAACAAAGCCAAAGATAGAGGGTGTCGTTCAGCAAGCCCTTTCCCAACAATGACTTCCACATGGTGCCGAGTTCACCGCGCTGCTCCTGGCGGTCAGTAAACGCGGTATCGGGGGACATCTGTTGTCCTAGTCTCGCCAGCAACGCGCGAAGTTCCGGCCAGCGCTCGGGATGCCGCGCCAGAAACCTGGGGGATTCCGGCATCCGCAACCATAGCACAACCGCGAAAAGCAGTGGAGCAATGCCGCCGACCGCAAACAAGGTCCGCCATCCCAGCGCGGGCAGAATCCAAGCCGCCGCGAAACCGCCGAGGACGCCGCCGACGGGGACACAGACAATCGTCAGTGTAACCGCCAGCGCCCGGCGCGCGGCCGGCGTGAATTCGCCCGAGATCGTGGTGGCGTTGGGCAGCGCGCCGCCAATGCCGGCACCGGCGAGGAATCGCAAAGCGGCAAGGGACGTGACCCCTTCGGCGAGGGCAGTTGCACACGTCGCGCCTCCAAAGACGAGAACTGAGAGGATCAGGGCGGTTTTTCGTCCGAGGGTGTCGCCAACACGGCCCGCTATCGCCGAACCCACCGCCATCCCAACGAAACCCACAGCCACAACAATCGAAAAGGCAGAGCGCGCGACATGCCAGTCGCGCATCATGGCGGGAATGGCGAAACCGAGGAGTTGGTTGTCGAAGCCGTCAAAGACGACCGCGATTGCCGCAAGCAGAACAGCCGTGCGCTGGAAGGCGGTCCAAGGCGACCCGTCCAGGTACTTGCCGATATCAAAAGGAGTTTCCAAGTTCAACCAGTGCAGCGTACCATATACGGGTGGAGACTTTCGGGGCGAGGAACGGCAACCGTGATTTCCGCCGGCTGTGGGTTGGCCAGGCTGTCTCCCAATTGGGTTCGAGCATCAGCATGGTGGGGCTGCAATTCATTGCGGTGGTGACGCTGAACGCGACGCCGCGCGAGATGGGCCTGCTGGCCGCGGCGGGCGGTATAACAATTCTGACAGTCGGCATGTTCGCGGGGGCCTTGGCGGACCGGATACGGAGACGACCGATCCTAATTGCGGTGGATCTAGCACGCGCCGTGGTTCTGGCCACGATCCCGGTGATGGCTTGGCTGGGCCGACTCACGATGAACCGTTTGTACGTATTTGCTGCGCTAACCGGGGCGTTGACGGTGCTGTTCGACTCGGCCTACCGGGCGTATCTGCCCACGCTGGTGACGGAAGACGAACTGATGTCATCAAACAGCAAGCTGGCCTTGTCGCAATCGGCGTCCGAAGTGGGAGGGCCAGGGTTGGCCGGGGTGTTGATCCAACTGTTCGGCGCTCCCGTGGCAATTCTGCTGGATTCGGTGTCGTTCCTGTGGTCGGCCGCGTGGTTGGCTGCCATTCGGACACGGGAGCCTGCGCCGAAAGCCGTCGCGGAGGATTCGCACGTTTTCGGGGAGATCGCGGACGGGTTGGCGGCCGCTTGGGAGCAGCCCATCCTGCGGGCCTTGACCCTACGCAACGCAACCGGCGCGTTCTTCCTGGGTTTCATCGGAGGGATGTACTTCGTGTTCGTGGTGAGGGAATTGGGCCTGAGTGCGGGCTTGGTGGGAACAATCATTTCGTTCGGGGGGGCTTTCAGTCTCGCGGGTTCGGCGGCTGCGCAGAGGCTTGCGGCTAGATTCGGGCTGGGCCGCGCGATGATCGGGGCGGCGTTGGCGACGGGTCTCGGAAGCCTGCTGCCTGGGCTAGCGCACGGGCCGGTGTGGGTGTGCGTGGCGTTTCTAGCCGCGTCGCAGATGTTCGACATCGGGTGGTCCGTTTACGGGATCGGCGAGGCGACATTGATCCAATCGATTGCGCCGCCACACCTGCTGGGGCGGGTCAGCGCGGCGGTGAGTTTGCTGTTCCGGGGAGTGATTCCCATTGGGTCGGTCGTGGCCGGATTGTTGGCGGAGCGGATCAGCCTGCGCGGGGCGATGCTGGTGGGTGGCGCGGGATATCTGCTGTCGGCGGGCTGGCTGGTGCGATGCCGGGAGCTACGGCAGTGGCGGCACGCGTCCAGCTGAGTCGAGCGCCGCAATCCGGCGTTGGAGGTAGGCGCGTTCGACCGGGTTGGTGACCAATTCCAGTGCGCGCGAGTAGCCGGCTAAGGCAGCTTGCGACCTTCCGAGGCGGCGCAGCAGGTCGGCACGGGCGGCGTGGAAAAGGTGGAAGGATTCCAGACCGGGAATCTGGTCCATCACCGCCAAACCCATTTCAAAACCCTCGGACATGGCGACGGCGACGGCACGGTTGAGCTCCACAACCGGCGTTTTACAAAACAAACACAGGTCGGAGTACAGGCGGGCGATCTCGGCCCAATCGGTCTCCCCGGTGCCTGCTGAGCGGGCGTGCTCGGCGGCGATACGGGCCTCCAGTGTGTACCGGCCATAGGCAGGTGCCGAGCGCATCAGAAGCGCAAGGGCCTCGATAATCTTGGCCGGATTCCATTTTGCGCGGTCCTGTTCGTCCAAGGTGACAAGATTGCCGTCGTTGTCGGTGCGGGCGGCCCGGCGCGAATCCTGCAGAAGCATCAGCGCCAGAAGCCCGCGGTTTTCGGGGTCGACGGGGAGCAGTTCGCACAGGACACGGGCGAGGCGAATGGCCTCGGCGCAGAGATCGGCGCGCACCAGAGACGGCGCGAAGGTGGCGGCGTAACCCTCGTTGAAGATCAGATAGATCACAGCACGGACGGCTTCCGAGCGTTCGGCGATGCTGTCGCGCGACGGAACTTCGTAGGGGATGCCCGCTTGACGGATCTTGGTTTTGGCCCGGACGAGGCGCTGGGCGAGGGTTGCTTCGGGAATCAGGAAGGCCCGTGCGATTTCGTCGGTGGTGAGGCCTCCGAGGGTGCGCAGGGTCAGGGCGAGTTGGGCTTCGGGATTCAGGGCCGGGTGGCAGCAGGTGAAGATGAGGCGGAGACGGTCGTCCGGCAATTCGATGACCTCCGGGTCCGGCATTTCGAATTCGGTGGGAGTCGTTGCCAGCAGTTCCGCACCTTTTTCGCGGTGGAGACGGTCGCGGCGGATGGCGTCGATCAAACGTCTTCGGGCCGCCGCCGTGAGCCAGGCGCCGGGATTTCCCGGTACGCCGGAGCTTGGCCAGGTGCGGGCGGCGATTTCGCAGGCATCCTGCAATGCCTCCTCGGCCAGATCGAAGGAGCCGGAATAGCGGATCAGGGAAGCGAGGATCCTTCCCGATTCATTCCGGAAAACAGCATCGAGACTGGCCGAGAAGCTACTCAAGCGGTTTGGGGCTACATTGCCCAGACGGGGCGGATTTCGATGGAACCGAATGCCGCGCCTGGAATTTTCGCGGCGTACGCGATGGCCTCGTCCAAGTTTTCGCAGTTCACGAGGTAGTAGCCGCCGAGTTGCTCGCGGGTTTCGGCGAAGGGTCCGTCGGTGGTGATTGTGTTGCCCTCGCGGACACGCACCGTGGTGGCGGTGGTGGTCGGCTGGAGGGCGTTGCCGCCCAGGTAGACGCCCTTTTCCTTGATTTCCATGGTGAAGGCGTAGTACGCCCCCATCATGGCTTTCATGTCTTCGGGCGTGGCTTGTGCGGCGGCGGATTCCTGCGTGTAGATGGCGAGAAGGTATTGCATGGCGGGTTCCTTGAGATTGTCGATGTTGGGTGCGGGCTGGCCGCTTTCACTGGTACGACGGTTGGGGGACACGGGAATCGACAACGACGAAAAGAAATTCTTCAGAGCTCGATTTCGCGACCTTCGCGGGCGACGTGGGTGTTCGGGAAGACGGCTTGGGCCTCGGCCTCCAAGGCGGTTAGAAACGCGTCGTCATGGGTGGGGTCATGGTGGAACAGGAACAAGCGCTTGGCACAGCAAGATTTCGCGATACTTGCTGCGTTCAGCCAAGTACTGTGTCCCCAGCCGCGATGGGTCTCGTATTCCGCAGGGGTGTACTGGGCGTCGCAGATCAGGACGTCGGAGTTGCGGGCATGGTCGAGCAGCACCGAATCGAGACGGGGATCGCCGTGCTCGTAGTCGGTCGCGTAGACGATCACCTTGCCGGCAACCTCGATCCGGTAACCAGCCGCACCTTGGGGGTGGTTCATCGGAAAAGGCGTGACAGTACAGTTGGCGACCGACATTGAGGAGCCTTCCGGAATCACCTGAAACTCGCGTTTCGCGGCAACCTGGTCCAACCCAATCGGGAAATACGGCTTGGACATCTGGCCTTCCAGGACATCCTGCACGGGACGGCTATCCAAGCCGGTGTAGAACGCCACTTTGTTTTTTGGACTGAAGAGCGGAACAAAGAACGGGAGGCCTTGGATGTGGTCCCAGTGGTAGTGCGTAAGAAACAGCGATACGTTGAGCGGCTCGCCCGCAGCGCGGCGCATCATTTCGTTGCCGAGATTCCGAATGCCGCTGCCAGCGTCGAAGATCAGGGATTCACCGGACGGTGCCACGATTTCCACGCAGGAGGTGTTGCCGCCAAAACCGAGGTTTTCGACTTGCGGCGTGGGGGTGGAACCGCGGACTCCCCAGAATTTGAGTCGGACCGGCAACGTAGCCATTAAAATGCCATCTTATTCCCGATGCGCTTGCGGTCCGACTTTTCGACCCCAAGTTTCATCGCTTCCGCGTAGGCGGTTTTAGCCTCGGCGGAGTGTCCGAGCGTGCGCTCGGTATCGCCGATGCGTTCCCAGAGGGTGGCGTTTTGCGCATCCAGTTTGGCGGCTGCGCGCAGTTGGTCGAGGGCCGCTTCCGGCTGGTTGGATTTGAGCAGTTCGGAAGCGAGGGCGGTGCGGGCACCGACGTATTCGGGCCGGGCCGAGACCACGTCGCGGTACTGGGCTGCGGCACCGGCTGCATCGCCGCGTGCGGAAAGAAGTTCGGCGAGGCCAAGGCGCGAAGGGAGGAAGTCCGGCGCGGCGGCCAAGTTCTGCTTCCAGAGTTCGACGGCTTCACCTTCCCTGCCCTTGACGCCAGCCAGCAGGAGCGCCAGGTTGTGGCGGGCGGGCAGCAGGTTGGGGTTCTTCGCGAGCGCGTCACGGAAGAACTTTTCGGCCTCGGCGGTTTTTCCCTGGGCGGATTTCAAGGACCCGAGTGCGTTCAACGGCTCGCCCGAATCCGGAACAAGTTCGGCAGCCTTGCGGTAGGCCTGTTCGGCCTCGCGGTTGCGGTTGGTGCGCTGGTAGACAAGTCCCAGGTTGTAAGGCAGATAGCCGAAGCCCGGGGTGACTTTCATGGCCTGCTGGTATGTGCGGACGGCCCCATCGGTGTCGCCGGATTCCACATAGGCCAGCGCGAGGTTGTGGAGCGGGTAGGACCAGTTCGGGGCGCGCTTGGCGGCGTCGCGGAGGGCGGGAATGGCCTTCGAAAATTGTCCTTGCTCCAAATACGCGATGCCGAGGGCGTTGTACCCGTAGGCCTCGCCGGCGTCGATTCGGACAGATTTTTCGAGCAGGTCCGCGGCTTCGGCAAAGCGCTTTTCAAAGAGCAGCGCGCGCCCGAGAAAGAAGGAGTCGCGGCCCTGGAGGTAGAGGGATTCCGGGGTCAGCCGCATGGCGGTCTCCATGTATTTCGATCCGGCGTCGAATTCGGCTTTCGGGGTCGGGGACTGATCGCCCGCCAGATACTTGAGAAGCACCTGCTGCGCCATATCCTCAAGGGCGACGCGCAGGTTGTTTTCCTGGAGCAGCAGCATTTCGGGCTTGAGTTCGGCGCGAAGCTTGCCAAGAATGTCGAAAGCGCTGCCGAGTTCGCCGGGGAGCAGTTTTTTCGCCCGGATCGCCGCTTGGAATGCGTCGACGTCGCGCTGGGCCTCCGGGGTGAGGGGGACGTCGGCGGCGGAGGCAAGGACGAGGGGTTGGCCATCCCGGGAATCGTAAAGCGTCTTGAAGCGGGTGATATTGATGCCGGCCTTCGACACATCCGAGAGCTTGGTGGCATTTTCGATGCTGCCGAAATCACGGGGGTGCTGCTTGCCGCCGGTCTGGGTGGCGACGTCAGTGCGGACGAAATCGATCAGTTCGCCAGCCGTGACGGATTTGTCGCGGTTCTGGTCGGCACCGCCGTTCATGGCCTTGAGGATGGAGTACGTAAAGGCACCGTGTCCGCCACCGAATTGGGAGCTCTCCGTGCCGAGTTCCTTGGGCCGGGATGCGACCAAGCCGAGCATTTCGCCTGGAGCCTCGCCGAGTTTTTCGACAGCCGAGCCGATGCTGTCATTCCGGTTGCCGCCGCTCTTGATGTTGCCGATGGTGGTGGCGCGGCAGAGGTCGGCCAGCATGACGACGCGTCCAACTTGGGAGAGGTCCTGCTCGATGAGGCGCTGGAGTTCGGCCATCGGGAGCGCGGTGGAGGAGAGGTCCTGCGGGTCGCTATCGTAGGTGACGAGGAACGCACCCCGGCTATCGACAGTGCCGTGTCCGGCGAGCAGAATGAAAACGGTGTCCTTTTTGCCGGGACGGGTTTTGAGGAAAGTCTGGAAGGCGTTGCGGAGGGCTGCGGTGGTGGCTTGTTCGTCGGTCAGGACGACCATCTGGTCCGGGGGGACGGAACCGGCCATCGGGCTGGCGAGGTATTGGCCGAATGCGGTGGCGTCGGAGCCCGGGAACTGGAGCCAGAGTTCCTTGGGCAGCTTTTGGTATTTGGAAATGCCGACCACCATGGCGTAGGTCTTGGCATCGGGCGAGATCGCGGCGGCCTTGATGGCGGCTTGTGTAGCAAGCGATTCCTCTAGCTCGAACATGCGGCCGCGCATCCAGAGGGCGTCGGGCCATTGGGCGAGAGCTTTCTTGTAGGCTGCGAGAGCGTTGGCGTCAAGTTTGTTGCGGTCAAACACGGCGGCTTCCGCAACTAGTGCCTGTGCGTCATTCGGGTTTGCCCGCAGGAGCTGTTCCAATGGTGCAATTTCGGATTGGACTTGGGCCGGGAGGGCTGCCGTGGCCAATACATCGCCCTCAGGCTTGGCAAGTCCGCGCGTCATGCTGACCCCGTAGTGCTGTTGGCTGGCCACGGCGACGCGGACCACCTGCGGCAGGAAGCAGGCGTTGACCGGCTTGGACGCACCAAGTTTCCCGCTCTTGAGTTTCAATTGCTTGGTGTCGAGGAGAACTTCTCCGCCCGGTTCGAGCAATTGCGATGTCTTCGACGGGCAGTAGAGGAATGTGGCGGGGGAACCCTCCGCCTTCAGTTGGTCACCAGAGAACAGGATGTCTCCCGCTTTCGAGGCGAGTGGGGTTTCGGTGTTTGCGCGCAGAACCCTGGCACCGCCGGGAAGCAGAACCAGGCCGACAGCTTCCTCGCGGGCGGGCGGCGCGGCTGCGTAAATCGACGACGCTAGGGCGGCTAGAACGAGAATCCGTCTCACGCGGCGGCACCGGCTTCGCGCAACTGTGCGATTCGCTCGTCGTCGAGCAATGAAGTCACCGTGTACAACCGCATCTTTTCGCTCTTCCCCTTGACCGGAACCGATCCCAAGTAGATTGTGTCGATTTGGCCACCCAACATTTCACGGGCCTCGGTGCTCATCAACAAGCGGGTCCGCTGGTCCTTGTTCAGGCTTTCCAGACGGGCTGCGACGTTGACGGTATCCCCGAGAACCGTATACTCCATTTTGTCTGACGATCCCACGTTGCCGATAATTACCTCGCCGGTGTGGAATCCGGCACCGGTGCGGAAATCGCCAACGACCGTTTCGACCATCTCGGCCGCGCAACGGGTGGTGCGCAGGGAATGGTCGCCGGGAGTAGCTCCGGGATCGGTGTCGGCAAAGACGGCGAGAATGCCGTCGCCGATGAACTTGTTCACGTGGCCTCCGTTCTTCACGATGATCGAGACCATGGCGCGGAGGTACTCGTTCAGGAGTTCGACAACGACGGCAGGGTCGCGGGATTCGCAAAACGAGGTAAAGCCACGGATGTCGGTGAAAAGGATCGTGACGCGTTGCCGTTCACCGGTGAGTGCGATTACCTGGTTCTTGTCAAGCGATGTGGCGACTTGGCGCCCGACGAAGAGTTCGACGGCAGAGCGAAAAAAGCTGCTCTTGCGTTCGGCCGTGGCGAAACGGTAGACAATACCGCCGACCAAGGCCGAGCCGAAGGCCAGAAGAATTTCGGAAGTGGCGAAAAGCCATCCGCCACGGAAGGCTGCGTGGCTGCCGCCGAGGACCGAGACAAGCAGCAGCAAGGACCAAATCGCGGTCTGGGACAGGGGGAGCGTAGCGACGATCGCGACGCAACCGGAGGCCGTCAGCAAGATCGAGGCGAGGCGGGCCCATTCGGGCACCGGACGGAGGTAGGCTCCGGTGAGAAGGGTATGGGCGGTTGAGGCATGGATCTCGAATCCGGGGGTCGTGTACTTATCGCCGCCGAGGAAGGTGTAGAACGGCGTGTCGTGGCGGTCGGCAATGTTGTCGGGGCCCAGAAGTACAAGTTTGTCTTTCACCCAAGCTTGGAGTTGGGCCGTGTCGTGGTTGCGGGCGGCTTCCATGAATTTGTAGAGCGGAACGCGGGGAAAGGTTCCGGGTGGTCCGGCGTAATTGATAGTAAGAAAGCGGTCCGGGCCGACCGGAAGGGGTATATCGCCCAAGTAAAGTTGCCCGCCGACGAATCGCGCATGCTTGCCGGTGAATTTCTCCACAGCGAGGAAGGCCAAGCTGCGGGCCAGCGATTCGGTGGGTGTGCCGTCCTTGGGCGCTTCGATGAGCTCCTGGCGGCGGACAAAATCGTCGGAATCGTTGGTGAGGTTGGCGTAACCGGCGGAACCCAGCGCCGAGGCCATCATGTTGAGCGGGATGGCAAACTGGGACTCCTTCTGGGCACCCATGGCCTCAGGCACGTAGGCCGCAACGACTGGCATGACGGGGCTCACTTCGGCGAACGCCTGGGCGAGGTAGGCGTCGAAATCGGGCTCGTACTTGGTGACGGGAACACCGAAGGTGACGTCGAGAACCATGGCTTTGGCCCCGCCGTCGGCTGCGGCCCGCATGGCATCGGCGTAGTATTTGTGCCAGAAGTAGGAAAGTTCGGGGAAACGGTTGTTGGTTTCGTTGTCGATACCGATGAGGACAATGTCCTTGGTCGGTTGGGTGCCCCGGATGAGGAAGTTCGTGTCCTGTGCCTTGAGATTGATGAGTTGGAAAATGCGGAGGCTGGCCAATGCCAAGGTCAAAACGACACTGCCCGCCACGATGGCGGAACAAATGAGGACACGCTTAGTGGTTCTGCTCATGCGAATGCGGCCAACCCGCCACGCCAGTAGTCTAGCTTAGCGGGCTACTTCGCGGATTCGGCAATCGGTTCCGGCGTGAAATCGAAAGCATGCGGCGGCGGGATGTCGCATGATTTCATCTTGGAGCTGCCGCGGGCAAATTCCAAGATCACGGAAAGATCCCGACGCTTGGCACCGATCCAATTGAGATTCTTGATGAGAGTTTCCGGAAACTTCATACCGCCACCGGCGGCCAGTTTCCAAAAGAGAGGTGGATCCACCGTCTGGAGATCGCCACTGGATTCGGGCGTGGTCTCCACCTTTCCATCCGCCCCGCGATAGAGCGTGTAGGCAAAACGAATCTTCGCATTCACAATGCCTCGCACCTGTATCTGATCGAAACATAGATCGCGCTGTGCCATGTTTTCGACTTGAATTTGGACCGGCACTCCACCATGGATGCTATCGAAACCGCCGGTCCAGACGGATACGGCGATCAGACTGGCTGTCTTTCGGATCGGGTGCACGTCCTGATCCATTGGTGTTGCAAGCCCGCATGCAACCAGCCCGAGAATTAGAATTCGGCCCACGGCTAATCGTAACCGGGGAGGCGTAATGATTGCATAAGTCTGCACGTGTCAGGGCTATTTGCCGCTAAAAACAAAGGCCTCGGCGGGAGGAGCCATACAGCCGCTCCGCCCTTGCCCGACGGGATTGAACATGAGACGGACTTGGACTTGCTGGGTGGAAGATGCAATCCAGTCCAGATTCCGGAACTCGAAATTCCCGATGAGGGTGCCTGCGCCCGGAGGTGTCCGCCAATAGGCATCGGTCTTCAGTGGCGGCGGCTCGGTCTTGTTCTGTGGCGTGCCCGCAGGCTGGCCGGACGCGGTCTGGAAAATCGAGAACATGAAACTTTGCTTGCCGTCTCCAATACCCCGAAGCTGGATTCGGTCGAAACACAGGGCTTGATTCGAAGGGTTCTGGACGTGGATGACGAATGGCACGCTCAAGCCTTCGGCCTCCGGGGGGCGCCGCTCGACCACCAAACGGACAGTCGTGGTGCCAACCGACTTACGCATGTCCCTGCCGACCATATCACCGGAGAAAGCCAAGTGCGGAACAAGAGCCAATGCGACCAGCGCCATCAGCCTAAGGGAATACATCCTCATCACTCCACGATATCGAACTTTGGGTCCTGCTGCCCACGCGTTTCCAAGGAAGACACGGACAACCCGGCCGCGACCGGTTCATCCCGCACCCGATGCCGCAGTTTGCGCGACCCGTTCGCTTCTATAATCAGGGGATGCGTGTCCGTCGATGTCTGCTGATCTGTCTGGCTGCGGTGGGTGCTGGACAGGCCCAAACGACGCAGGGACTCATTTCGGGGCGGGTGCTGAACTCGGTCACGGGGAGGCCCGTGCCGGGCGCATCGATTTCCTTCACAAGCTCCACACTGTCGGCATCGGGGACGCTAAGCGGAGACGGGAACGGTTACTACTTCTTGCCGCTGCTATCGGCTGGAACCTACAGCATACGGGCGGTTGCGGACGGATTCCAACCACAGGAATTGCAACGCCTGGAGTTGCCGGTCGCCGGTCGGGTGCAGCTGGACTTCCGGCTGCGTCCGTTGAACGACGTTTGGGAGTCCGGCCAGTACAGGAGCGTATTCCTTCCCGGGACCAAGACGATCCTGACGTTCTACGGGCCTGACGTGGATTCCAGCCGGTCCGGCACGTTCGAGGCACAGAAGGGCGAGCGGGGGACTCTGGACACATCGGCGTCGTTTGTGGTGGACCCAAGGCAAATTGCCGATCTGCCGCTCCAAGGCCGCGACGTCTACACGATGCTGGTGAGTTTGCCTGGAGTGGCCGCCGACAGTGGCACGGGTAGGGGGTTGGGCATCTCCGTGGCGGGACAGAGGCCGTCGTCATCGAATTATCTGCTGGACGGGGTGGAAAACAACAACTACTTGGTGACGGGACCGCTGGCGAGGGCCACACCCGAAGCGGTGCAGGAATACCGGATTTCCACCAACAATTATTCAGCGGAATACGGCCGAACCGCCGGATTCATCGCCAATGCCGTCACGAAGGCGGGGGGATCCAGCTACCACGCGACGGCGTGGGAATACCTTCAGAACGACTATTTCAACGCGGCGGATTTTGCGGACAACCTGCGGGGAGTGGGTCGCCGCAAGCAGAGGCAAAACCAACTTGGATACCAAGCGGGGGGGCCGATCACGCGGCGGGCGGGACTGCGGGATAGGCTGGTGGTTTCCAGCTCCCTGGAGGAGTTGCTTAGCCGAGGCGCGCAGGAGACCAGAACACTGAAGATGCCCTCCGACATCTTCATTTCGACCTTCAACCTTCCGGCATCCAGACTATCGAGGCAGTTGCTGGAAAAGTTTCCGGGACCCGTGCTGTCTTCCAAGGGCGTAACCGCGAACTACACGGTGGCCCCTCCCGTGGAAACAAACCGCCTTTTGGCGCTGGAGCGGCTGGACTACGCGACTCCGGGCGGGCGGGACCACTTCATGGCCCGGTTGGCCATGTCACGCACCAGCCAGCCGGATTTCGTCTGGTCGCCCTACAAGGATTTCATTTCGGGGCTGCAACAGAATACGACCAGTTTGGCCGCAAAATGGCAGCGGGCATGGACGCCGAGACTCACCCAAGAGTTGAAGCTCGGCGTGGGCGACGACAATCTTTGGTGGGACCGTGCCCATCCGGAAATCCCGACCTTGGCGGCGTCGGACGGAACCCAACTACCGGGAAGTCCGGCGTTTTATGCGTACCGCAACCGCAACAAGTCGGTCGAGCCCGTCTATGGCATGGTCTGGACCAGGAACCGGCACATTTTGGCGACCGGTGCGGGATTGCTCTTCCGTTCCAACAGCGGCTACATGACAGCGGGACGGGATGGCCTGTATGTATTCGACGGGCCTGTGGGATTCGAACTGGATGAGCCGGACACCTTCCGTGCACCCGTCGACCGGCTGTCGGCGACACCGGTAGTGCCCGATTACAACCGGAGCTACCGGCAGAACCAGTGGTTTTTGTTTGCACAGGACAGCTATCGGATGACGCCCCGGCTGACGTTGAATTTCGGACTGCGGTATGAGAGCTTTGGCGCGCCCTCCAACACGGGGGCTGTAAAGGACGCAGTGCTGGCCTTGGGTGCGGGAGCTGATTTCTCCGCACGGCTGGCATCGGCAAAAATCAACGCAAGCACCGGCGGCAAACAGCAGATCTATGGTGCCGACAACGGGAACTTCGCACCACGGTTCGGATTCTCCTGGCAGCCGTTTGGAACCGGGCACCGGCATTTGGCGCAGACCGTCCTGCGGGGCGGTTTCGGAATCTACTATGACAGGCCGTTCGACAACCTTTGGCAAAACGTCCGCAACAACCGGGTAGTACTGCCAACGTACTTCCTTCCCGCAACCTCGACGAACTATCTCCAACCTGTTGCGGCCGCGATCAAGGGCTTCCGTCCAGCGTCCAGCGACTTCCCCGGGATGACCCTCATGGATCCCCGGCTGAGGAACGGTTATACGGAATCGACGTTCCTAGGGGTGCAGCACTCCGAGGGAAATCTGGTCGTTGAGGTGAACGGCACCAGTTCGCTGGGTAGGCGGCTGGTGACCACGGATATCGTTAACAGACCGTTCACCACAACGTCCGGATTCGGGTACTCGAACGACAATCTGCCGTTGATTTCGTGGCGGTCCGGGCAGGGGTTGTCGGATTACTACGCATTCAGCATGGTGGCCCGGTACCGCGTACGGACAACCCAATTGCAGGCTGCCTACACCTTGAGCCACTCGATTGACAACCAGAGCGATCCTTTGACGGGCGATTTCTTCGATCTGAATTTCACTTCTATCAACAACGGGTCGGGAAATGCGCCAAAGGCCACCTTCGCCAAGCAGTTTGACAGTCGGGCGGACAGAGGCAACTCCGGCTTCGACCAAAGGCACAACTTGTTCCTTCTGGGCGTGTGGGAACCACAGTTGGGACGCGGGCGGGTGGCAGGTGGCTGGAAACTGTCTTGGTTGTCGGCGTTCCGGACCGGCATTCCGTATACGGTTTATGCTGCGTCGCCCGGCATCCCGGACTCCGGCGGCACGATCCTCAACCAGCGAGCGAATTTGCTGAACCCGGCAACGGCCCTGCCGCCGAATCCGGCCGGGGCCCTTGGGGGGCTTCGGCTGCTGGATGCGCGGGGATTCTCGGCACCAGGTGCCAATGCGCCGGGAAGCTCGGGACGGAACGCGTTCCGCGGCCCGGGGCTCTACAACGTGGACCTGTCGGTCGCGAAAAGCCTTTTGGTTCGGGAACCGTTCACGGTTACGCTTCGCGCCGATGCGTTCAATGTGTTGAACCACGCGAATTTGGGAAATCCGTCGAGTCTTCTGGGAGACGCCAATTTTGGGATCGCGACCTATGGCAGGCAGGGGACGCCTTCTGGATTCCCGGCGCTGGCACCGCTGAACGACGCGGCCCGACGGCTGCAGATCATGCTGCGAGTCGAGTTTTAGAAACGTGGCCGCCTAGCCCAGAAGCTTGGCGGCCGGTTTCGCGAAGTAGGTCAGAATGAAATCGGCACCGGCGCGCTTGATGGAGGTGAGGCTTTCCATCATGGCCCGGTCATGGTCGATCCATCCGTTTGCCGCCGCCGCCATGATCATGGAGTACTCGCCGCTGACTTGGTAGGCAGAAATCGGTACATCGTACCGCATGCGGGCCTCACGGATGATGTCGAGATAGGCCATCGCAGGTTTCACCATGATCATGTCCGCACCCTCGTCCAGGTCCAGTTCGATTTCACGCATGGCTTCACGGGCGTTGGCGGGATCCATCTGGTAGCTGCGGCGGTCTCCGAACTGGGGGGCAGAGTCGGCGGCGTCGCGGAAAGGCCCGTAGAAGGCGGACGCGTATTTTGCGGCGTAGGACAGGATCGGTGTCTTGCTGAAGCCCGCGTCGTCCAAGGCGGTGCGGATGGCCTCCACGCGCCCGTCCATCATGTCCGACGGTGCCACGATGTCGGCTCCGGCACGGGCATGGGAGACGGACGAGCGGGCCAACCAGTCGAGCGTGGGGTCGTTGTCGACGTCGCCGTCGACAATCAACCCGCAGTGGCCGTGGCTGGTGTACTCGCAATTGCAGACGTCGGTCATCACCAGCAGATCCGGCGTTTCGCGCTTGATGGCCCGAATTGCCCGTTGCACGATGCCGTTGTCGTCATAGGCACCGGATGCGATTTCATCCTTGGTCTCGGGCAGGCCGAAAAGAATGATGCCGCCGATGCCCAGGGAATGAATCTCGCGGCATTCCTCGACCGCGGTATCGATGGAGATCTGGCACTGCGGAGGCATGGAACCGATCGGCTTGCGGATGCCCTCGCCCGGCACAATGAAGAGGGGAAGAATGAAATTGGCTGGATCGAGGCGGGTCTCGCGCACCAAATTGCGGATGGACTCGGTGGCACGCAAGCGGCGGGGACGATGGATCGGAAAGGGCATCTATTGGAATTCTATCGCCCAACCCTTGACAAGCGGGCGTGGCGCAGTAGAATAATTTGGTATCCCCAGCTTTTGGTATGTCCGTCGCCTGTGAACACAAGAAGACCATCATCATCGCCCGACGAGGCGGTGTGGATTATGTGGAATGCCTCGACTGCAAGCAGATCTTCGAAGCGGAAGATCTGGAGCCGTTCGCTGTTGACGATGACGACTGAACACGGAAGCCGACCGCGGCGCTAGCGATTGCCTTGCCTAGCCTGTTAGCATAGCGGTTATGCATGATTTGGGGACGTTCCGCGCCAATCTGGACGCGGTCGCCGCTCGGCTCGCCACGCGCGGGCTGACGCTTCCTTTGGACGAGTTCCGCGAGTTGGACCAGCGCCGCCGCTCGGCAATCACCGAGGCAGAACAATTGCGGGCCGAACAGAACGGGCTCTCCCGCGAAGTGGGGCTACTGCGCCGCCAAGGTGCCAATACGGACGAGCTCCAAGCGAAATCCCGTGCGATGGGCGACCGTGTTTCCGAGCTGAATACGGTTGTGGAGGCGGTTGACACCCAATTCCGCGAAATGCTGGCCGGGATTCCTAACATCCCGCATGAATCGGTACCAGTGGGCCGGGACGCCGAAGACAATGTCGTAGTCCGCACGCACGGTACCCCGACTCCCATGGATTTCGAGCCCAAAGCCCACTGGGATCTGGGACCGGAACTCGGAATCCTCGATTTCGACCGCGCCGCCAAGATCACCGGCGCTCGCTTTGCGGTGTATTGGGGCTTGGGCGCAAAGCTGGAGCGGGCGTTGATCAATTTCATGCTCGACACGCACTCCCGCGAGCATGGCTACACCGAGGTTCTGCCTCCATTCATGGTGAATTCGGCCAGCCTTTACGGCACCGGGCAGCTGCCCAAGTTCGCCGAAGACCTGTTCAAGCTCGAAAATACGGACTACTACCTGATCCCGACGGCCGAGGTCCCGGTGACCAACCTCTACCGGGATGAAACGCTCGAAGGCGAGAAGCTGCCGATCAAGTTATGCTCCTACACGCCTTGCTTCCGTAGCGAAGCTGGGTCGTACGGGCGGGACGTACGAGGCATCATCCGGCAGCACCAATTCCAGAAGGTCGAATTGGTGAAGTTTGCGCGTCCCGAACAGAGCTACGAGGAACTCGACCGCCTCACTGCGGACGCCGAGGATATTCTGATCCGTCTGGGATTGCCCTTCCGCACCATGGCGCTTTGCACGGGCGACATGGGATTCAGCTCGGCGAAGACGTACGACATCGAGGTATGGCTTCCATCGCAAAAGGGCTTCAAGGAGATTTCTTCCTGCTCCAATTTCGAGGCATTCCAAGCGCGCCGTGCCAACATCCGATTCCGCAACGGCAAGAAGACGGAACTGGCGCACACGCTGAATGGCAGCGGTCTGGCGGTGGGTCGAACATGGGTCGCGATCGTGGAAAACTACCAGCAGAAGGATGGCACCGTGGTAATCCCCGATGCGCTGCGCCCGTATTTGAATGCGGAAGTGATTACGCCGCAAGCGCAGCTGAAGTAGGGCTTACAAATGTTCCGCATTCGGCAGGCGCTGGCGTCCGACCGCCCTACCATGGAGCGGATCATCGAGCATTCGGTTAACGAACTGCAGGCCGTCGACTATTCACCCGAACAACGAGCCGGTGCGTTGGGGGTGATTTTCGCCATCGACAGTCAACTACTGCACGACGGCACGTATCTGTTGGCGGAGACGACCGATAGCAGAGTTGATGGTGGAATGATACTCGGCTGCGGAGCGTGGAGTCGCAGGAGCAATCCATTCGGCGGCGATAAGGTAGCCGGGAAGAGCGACGACCTCCTTGATCCGACAGTGGACGCGGCCCGCATAAGGAGTTTTTTCGTCCATCCCGACTATGCGCGGAAGGGGGTCGGAACTGCGATTTTGCGCGCATGCGAGAGCGCTGCGCGGGCGGCGGGATTCCGGCGGGCGGAACTAGTGGCAACTCTCACGGGTGTGCCGCTGTACAGCGTGCAAGGGTATACGGAGTCCCGACGATTCGACGTTCCACTGCCCAACGGAGCGGCCCTTCCCGTGGTGGGGATGTGGAAGAGTTTGGGATAGCACCTAACTCCCCGGCGGCTGATATTCACGAGACAAAATCAGCCAAGCAATACTATTCGCATTGCTTATGATTTCAAGGACGTGCTAGAGTGGCATTTGATCTTCCCCGATTGCAAGCTGTTCCGCGATGTGGCACATACCAAGAGCCTCAGCAAGGCGGCCCAGCTCAACAAACTCAGCCAACCGGCCGCCACGCAACGCATTCACGAACTCGAACGGCGGGTGGGAGTGGACCTGCTGGACCGCTCGACTCGACCCGTGGGGCTTACCCCATCGGGAAAGCTCTTCGCGGGCCTCTGCCGGGACGTTGTACGCATGGAGGATGACTTTCTGGCCCAGTTGGCCGAGATCCAGCACTCCACAGAAGGAACAGTTCGCATCGCCTCGATTTACTCGATCGGGCTAACTGAGATGGGCAGTCTCCGCGAAAAGTTTCAAAGGCTCCATCCCGACGGGCATCTACATACGGAGCTGCTGCGTCCGGAAAAGGTCTACGAGGCTGTTCTGGAGGACCGTGCCGACCTTGGGTTCATCAGCTACCCGGAACACCGCCGGGAGTTGGCAATCATCCCTTGGCGCGAAGAGCGGATGACAGTGGCTGCATACCCGGAGCACCCATTCGCCGACCGTGAGATCATCCTGCCATCGGACCTGCAGGGCCAGGATTTCGTCGCTTTCGACAGCGAGGTGATCATACGCCGGGAGTTGGACAAATTCCTCCGGGAGAGCGGCGTGGAGGTGGAGATTGTCATGAGCCTCGACAACATCCAGTCAATCAAGGAGGCTGTTGCCAAGGGGACCGGGATCAGTATCCTCCCCGAACGGACGATGCGGGAGGAGATCAGTGCGCGGCGCCTGGTGTCGATTCCGTTGGACGCACCGGAACTGCGCCGACCGGTCGCGGTGATCCATCGGCGAAAGAAAAAGCTGAACCGGGCAGGACTGGATTTGCTGGAGATGATCCAGCAATCGGTAGGATAGGGCGGTTGGGTGGACCGCCCTTGCCGATTCCGTCCTATTTGTAAGCGCCCGCAGCTTGGAAATCCCCTGCCTTGACAAGGGAAATGGACGCCGGGTCGATGTGGCGTCGGAAAGCGGCCGTCACCTGTTCGGGTGTCAGCGCCTCGTACTTGGCATCCATCTCGGAATCCCAAAGGAGTGTCCGGTCTTCGGCCTCCCGGGACAGGATCATGGCTAGAATACTCTGATCCTGGGACCGGGTCACGGCGCGCTGGTCGCGAATGGCCTTCTTGGCATTTGCAACTTCCTCGGCAGTGAAGCCGCTTGCAAGCGTTTTTGCGATTTCATCGCGGAAACTGGCCTCGGCCTTCGGCGTGTTGGCTGGATTGGCGATCGCAAATGCGGTGAACATCCCGGCGTCACCCGTAACGGGAACGCTGAACCCGGAACTCACACTGTAGCTCAGACCCTCGATGTTGCGCACGCGGTTGGGAAGACGCGACGTGATGGAGCCGCCGAAGATGTAGTTGGCAACCACCATCGCCGGATAATCCGGATCATGGTCTGTCATCTGAACGCGCAGCCCTGCATTGAACTGGGCGTTCTGCTTGTCGGGCGTCTCGATCTTGAGATTGATGGTGGACACCTTCACATAGTCTGACGAGATTTTCCCGAAGGGCCGCGCGGCTCTCCAAGTCCCCAGCAGAGCCTCCGTTGCCTTGCGGAATTCGGCCGGATCGAACTGTCCGACGGCCGCGATAATGGCGGCCGAAGCGCCGTAGAATTGCGAGTGGAAGGCCTTGACATCTGCGAGGGTGACCTTGTTCAGCTCTTCAATTCGCTCGTCAATTGTGCGGAAGTACCGGACATCGCCCTTGGGATAGGGGCTAAGAGCGCGCTGCAGGGCCTCGCTGGCCAGAAGGCCTGGTTCAGTCTTGCCACGTTCGATGGCCGCGATTTGCTGTTTGCGGACCTGCTCGAAATCCTCTTCCGGAAGCGAGGGATCCCGCAGAATTTCCAAGGCGAGGTTGAGCGCCGGTATGAGGTTTTCGGATTTCGTGGACACCGAAGCGCTCGCGGTGGACAGGGATCCGCCGCCTGGGCCGCCCCGACCGCCCCCCCCCCGACCGCCCCCACCGATGCCCCCGCCGCCACCAACGGAAATGCGGGCATTCAACTTGTCCATTTCGTCTTGGATTTGCTGTCGCGAACGTGTCTTGGTTCCACGCATCAACATGGCCCCTGTCACCTGCGCCACAGCACTCTTGTCGGCAAGGGACTTGGGATCGCCAACGCGCAGCTCAACGGTGACTGCAACGGTTCCGCCGCGAACCTTCTTGGGTAGCATCACGAGATGTGCACCGTTCGGAAGCTTCGACCGGGTAATGTGCTTCTCGAAGTTGGCCGGAGTAGGCTCGAAGTCTTCGCCATCGGAGACCTGGATGGTGGTCTTGATGTCCTTGAGGACAGCGTTCAGATCGGGTGAATCGGGCACTATGGTCCGGTCGGGCTCCGGTGTGGGGATGAAAACACCAACCGTGCGATTGGAGTCCTTGAAATAATTCCTGGCAACCCGGACCACATCATCGACGCTGACCTTGGTGAGTTGTTCGTAGTTGAGGAAAAATAGTCGCCAGTCGCCCTGTGAGATCTGCGAGGTGAGACCCATGGCCATCTGCTGGGAGTTCGCCATTGTCTGCTCCATCTGACGGATCATGCGGGACTTGACGCGTTCCACTTCGTCCTTCGTGGGTGGCTCCTTGACCGTTCCGGCGATGGTATCCAGAAGGGCTTTCTTGGCAATATCGAGATTCTGGTCGTCTGAAAGGGAGACCGACGCGAGTACAAAGCCGGGATCATGGAGTTGGTTGAACGAAATGCGGGCCGAAAGTGCCAGTTTGTTGTCCACCAGTGCCTTGGACAGCCTCCCAGTGCCGCCGGTACCGTTGAGAACTCCGTCGAGCACTTCGAGCGCCGCGGAATCGGCATGTGCCATCGCAGGAGCGTGGTAAGCGATCATTAAATCCTTGCCTGTACCGACGCGCCGCAGTTCGACGGTGCGTTCGCCGTCCTGGGTGGGTTCCGTCGTGTAGGTGTCATCGAGCTTGCGGGTCGGCCGCGGAAGCTTGCCTATCGTGTCGGCGACCATCTCCAATGTTTTTTGCGGTTCAATCTTGCCGGCAATCACGACAACCGCATTGTCGGGCTGGTAGTACTTCTTGTAGAAGGCCGCGAGGCGGTCGATGGGCACGTGTTCCAGATCAGACCGGGATCCGATCACAGACTTGCCGTAGTTGTGCCAAAGATAGGCACTCGAAAGAACCCGCTCCTCAAGGACTCGCGTGGAGCTGTTCTCGCCTCTCTCGAACTCGTTGCGGACGACCGTCATTTCGGTATCGAGCAACTGTTTTTCCATGCGGACGTTTACCATCCGGTCGGCTTCCAGGCCGAGCGCCCACTTCAGGTTGTCATCGCTGGCTGCAAATGTTTCGTAGTAGTTGGTTCGGTCGTAGCTGGTGGTGCCATTCCATTGCGAGCCCCGGTCCACAATCTCCTTCTTTATGTTCCGACCATTCGTAGTGAGGATGAAGTTCATGTGCTCCAGAAGGTGCGCCATGCCGGTTTCCCCATAGCCCTCGTGGCGCGAGCCAACTAGGTAGACCACGTTGACCGTAACTTTCGGACTGCTGGAGTCCGGTAGGAGGAGAACCCGCAAGCCGTTCGGGAAACCGTATTCTGTGACCCCCGCCAAGGATGAGTTTTGCCGGACACCGGTTGGTAATTGCTCGGCATGAACGGCGGCCGCAAGAAGCACACCAAGCAGCAGTTTGGAGGGCGCGTTGGATTGAAGGTGCATATGGATGGGTCTGATTTGGAGTATACCGCTGATCGTGGGGAGGTTCATGACGGAAGACGAACGGTCGCTGGCATGTGGGAGCGGCTCGGACATTGCGCTACTATGAAGCAAGAAATTGTTCGCAGAAGTCTAAAGTTTTTATTCGGAGTTGCCGATAAATGGAAAGGTCTTCCAAGTGACTGGCATCGGAAAGATACTCATTGTTTCGGCCACATTGCTCTCCTTGGGCATTGGGGTGGTGGCGGTGCGTATCGGAGGATTCTTCGACAGCCGCCCGGCAGAACTTCGAGTCGGTTTCCACGAGTTTTCCCCGTTCACCCAATCGGACCAAGGCGGATCACCTGCAGGCATGGCGGTCGAGATCATCGAAGCTGCGGCCGGTCGTGCCAACGTCAGGCTGCGATGGGTCAAAACCGGTCCGGATGTGGACGAGTCCCTCCAGGCCGGAAAGGTCGACATGTACCCAATCCTGACTTTGACGGATTCGAGGCAGGAACGATTCCACACGAGCCAACCCTGGTGGGAAAACGAATCCATCCTGGTTTCCCTCGACTCGACCAAGTTACATGCGGGTGCAGCATCCACCGGAAAGAAAATCGCCATCCGGGGCCTGGCAGTCCTAAAGGCTCTGGCAGAGATCACCTTTCCAGATTCCGAGTTGGTGACGATCCCCAGCGCCTTGGATATGATCAACGCGTTGTGTCGTGGCGAGGTGGACGGCGCATTCCTGGACGTTCGATTGCTGCAGGCGCAGTTGATGAGCGGGCCGCCTGCATGCGCGGGGCACCCACTGTTTGTTGCTTCCGTACCCAACGGGTCACTCTCGTTGGGTACGGTTGCACGCAAGAGCGCCACGGAGCCGGCGGACCGTATCTTCAACGAGATTGCAGGAATGGCCATCGATGGAAGCTTGTCTGCCGCAGCATCCCGATGGTCAATGGTAAGTTCTTTCCAAAACCGGCATTTGAAGGAGGTCTTGGAGACCAGGCAGCGATCAACATTGATGCGCTTCGGACTCTTCGGCCTGACATTGGTGCTGATAATCGGCTGGACACAGACCCGGAAAATACGGAAGGCACGGATTGCAGCCGAAGAGAGCGAAAAACGTTTTGAAACATTCATGACGCATACGCCTGCTTATGCGTATATTGCGGATGCCTCCGGCTCGGTGATTTATCGCAACAGGCCGATCCCGCCATTGCTCACGGCGGTGCCAATGTCGGGGAATGCCCCTGCTGGCGATTGCGTGGAGTCTACGGAAACTGTCACCAGCCCAGCCGGCGATCAGCGACACTATCTTTGCTTGAAATTTCCCTTCGCGAATCCGGAGGGTGAACAGTTGACCGGGTCGGTAGCACTCGACATCACGGATCGGCGCAAAGCGGAAGACGCACTCCGGTTTAGCCAGTTCTCCATCCAGCGGTGTCCAGACTCCGTGCTTTGGCTGGACGAATCAAACCGCTTCTTCTATGCAAATGATGCCGCGTGCTCGGCGCTTGGATACTCGCTGGAGGAATTCCGGGACTTGCCACCCTCGTCGGTTGGACCAGCCCTGCATGCCGAGACTATGAAGGTGGGCATGCTGGCTGCGGGTACCCACAAAGTATTCGAGTCGAGTTGGAGTCGGCGGAACGGATCCAGTTTCCCTGTCGAGGTGGCGGTCTACCATGTTGCGTTCGACCACCAGAACTTCGTCTGCTGCATCGCCCGCGACATCACAGCCCACAAGCGGGTGGAGGCGGAACTGAGTCGCCAGGCGCAACATGATTCATTGACCGGCCTGCCCAACAGACGCGCACTGGAAGGTGGGTTATCGCGTGCGATAGACCAGTCCCTGGAAGACCGTACCGGGTTCGCAGTGTTCTATTTGGACTTGGACGGGTTCAAGTTCATCAACGACACATTGGGCCACGCCTTCGGCGACGCGCTGTTGCAGCAACTGGCATGCAGGATGGAAGGGCGGATCCGAAAGGGAGACATGCTGGCGCGCATGGGTGGCGATGAATTCGCCCTCATTGCTCCCGGCATCGTCAAAGCCAGCGATGCCGATTCAGTGACCGACCGGTTGATGGGCGGACTCTCGGAAAGCTTCACGATCCAAGGCCACGAATTGACTGTAACGGCTAGTGCTGGAGTGAGCTTGTTCCCAAGGGATGGAATGGACGGCAGCGCGCTCCTGCGCCACGCTGACGCGGCCATGTACGAGGCCAAGCGGGACGGCAAGAATCGTGTGCGCTTCTTCGACCCGGCAATGCGAGCCGCTGCTCGCGAGCGGCTCGAGCTGGAAAATCAGCTGCGCCGTGCACTCGAACGACATGAACTCTCGTTGCACTTCCAGCCAGAGGTATCGCTGAGAACGAACCGTGTCGTCCGCTACGAGGCGCTGCTTCGCTGGAACAATCCAACCTTGGGCAATGTCTCACCAAGCCGCTTCATTCCCATTGCGGAGGACACCGGTCTGATTGTACCCATCGGAGCGTGGGTGTTGGAACAGGCGTGCATGTATGGCAGACGGCTGTTCGATTCGGGACTGTCCACGGGCGTGGCTGTGAACGTTTCCAGCATCCAACTCGCGAGGCCCGAGTTCGTGGAACTCGTGTCAACGACTTTGCTGAAAACTGGCCTACCGCCGCATCTGCTCGACATTGAGATGACAGAAACTGCGGTAATGCATGGGGTTGAAGAGGTCACTGCCAAGCTTGCCAGGCTTCAGCAACTGGGGGTGACCGTTTCGCTGGACGATTTTGGGACCGGTTACTCCTCCCTTAGCCATTTGTTGAAGCTCAAGGCCGACCACTTGAAAATCGACCAGTCATTCGTTCAAGCCGTACCTTTCGACCAGGGAGCCGAATCGCTTACCAAGGGATTGATCTCCCTCGCTCATACCTTGGGAATGAAGGTTGTCGTCGAGGGAGTGGAAACCAAGCAACAACTAGAGTCAATTCGTGAAATGGGTTGCGACATCGCGCAAGGGTATCTGCTGGGCAGACCCGCACCGGCTCTGGTTTTGGAGCGCCAAGCACTCACCGAGATCGCCTAGATATTTTAGTCTAGGCCCACCTGTAGAGACGGAGTGCGTTGCCACCACGGATCTGTTGCCGCTCCTCCTCTTTTGCGAAGTCGAACATGTTCTCAAACAGTGCTGCGTCCCTTTCGAAAGCGGCCATGCTAAAACCACCGCCCACGCCTGTCGCATCATGCCCGAAGTATCCCCAAATCATCCGGTTGGGTCCAAATGCATCGTAGGCCCGCCGAACCAAAGGTTTCGCATCGGCAAACGGATATTTTTCCTTCGACGAGCTTTCGATGTTTGCAAACTTCATGTACACCTTCGGCAGCGTGGCAAGCTTCAGAACGTTGTTGAATTCGGCGGCCGTGCCCTCGCCCCCTCTTCCAAGGTGGTCCAGGATGACGGGCATGTCAGGAAACTGCTGCGCCAAATGCAATATGTCCACCGCGTAGTAAGGCAGGAAGTGCATCTGAACCGCAATCTTGAGCTGTTGGCAGCGTTTCCACGTAGCCTTCATCTCTGGAGACTTCAAATCCCTATCCTTGATTGGGCCCGACGTCAACGACGCGCTACCGGGCTTATGCGTCTCATGAATTCTGAGTGCAACAATTCGGCCTGGATTATTGCCGACCAAGGAGGACAGACGATCAGGCGTATCCTTGCTGGCGGGATCGAACAGACAAGTGCCCTTGAAAAACCCCTTCGAGGGTTCGTGAGCGAAACAGTATTCCAAGTAGCGGTAATCGTCCTGATACGGCTCCGGATGAACAATTACCGCATGATCCACACGCGCTTCCAATGCAAATCGAACGTAGTCTTCCAAAGCTGCAGGAGCTGGCTTGTAGGTTGCGTTGGAGGCAAAAGGGAATCTTTTCTGATCAGCCGAAAAGAGATGGACGTGGGTATCCACTACCGGACCGGCAGGTCGACCCACTGCCACTGCCAACGGTAGGCTGGCGACACCTAGCCCCGCGAGAACTCGACGTCGTGTCATATCCAGACGCTATCACACCACCGCCACAATAGGACGAGCGGAGGATCCAAGCCACACGAAATGCATGGGTCTTCGGCCCGGAAGACCCTGCTGCCTTATTGCGGAAGGGCCGAATATATATTACGCGGCCGCTGCTTGTTTCTTACGGAGGGGGGCTGGACGGAAACCAACTTCGGTGGCAGGAAAGTGGTCGCGCAGCCACGAGTGGATGCCTTCCTTCTGGCTTGCGTTGACCACCCGCTGCCATCGCAAATCACCAGTGCGCTGGTTGTACTCGGCCATCACGTACTGGGTGGTGGTTAGCACCGTAATAGGGCCGTCCGGCCGGAACCGACAACAAAAGAACGAGTCGTTGATTACGCGGCGATCTTCCATCATGCTCCAATCATAGCAGTTTTTTAATCTGCCAAACGCGCATGATCGGAACGCTGATATGGCGCGAGGGGCACATTGCCAAATCCAGAACTCATCCCACTTGGCGCAGGCCCAGATCAAGGAACTATTTGGTCAAGCGGGAGGAGTTCTTGTTCAGAAGGCCCTCAAGCCTTTGGGCTGGCGCAGGCACACCAACCTTGCCGGACAGGATCTCATTGTTCTCAATATCCCGACCATAAAGTTCACGGTTCGAATCGGAATCTGGCCGCAAGGTAGCCCCTTGCAGCGAAATTCCGGCGAACAGTCCACGAGACCGGGAATATGAAAGCATCTCGGCACGCATCACTGCATCCGTTTGCGCCGAAAGATCCCGCCCGACCGGGCCTGCCGCAGCGGTAGCTTCTCCGCCCAAGGTGAACTTATTGGAAAGCAGGTGCTTCATTCCGGTGTCGTTCATGACGAGCAGCAATACATCCTGTTCGGAGACTCCCCCTTGGATACCAAAGCTACCGCCTTCGACCCGAATCGCCGCGGGAGCGCTCCATCCGACACGGTCGGCCTTCCGGCACGCAACGAACCCCCGACCGTACTTCATACCGAAAATCAGACCGCCCTTTTTGAGTCCGGGGACCAGCACGACACACCGCGACTTGTTCAGAAGATCCTGTGGTACGCCCTTGTCGGAGGCGGCCATCATTTCGGTGAGTAGATCGGCGGCTTCTTGCAACCGTTCGGCTGCGGGAGCCTTCGACGCTGCGGCGAGATCGAGCACTGACAGCAGGGACAACACAGTCGAAAGAATTTTTGTCTTCACCATTCAACTCTAGCGGATTATATTGAGCTTGGTTTGGGCAGGCAGCCAATTCGTCCTCACCGACGGGAACCCTTCTTGCGCCAAAGGACCACGCCACCACCCAGCACGCGCAAATTTGCCAGAACCGGCAAGTCCATCCGCGGGTACGTGACTACCCAGACTGCACCACTGGCACATGCTCCCGCGAGCAGGGTAACGAGACTATGGCCCAACGACTCGCGATCACCCAAAAGACGCCACCAGAGAAGATACGTACTACCTAGGAAGCCTACGCAGGCGACGCCTGCTCCGAACACCAGTGCAGCGAAGAGCATAGGGAAACCGCTCATATCACTTGGGGGCGACAACGCGCGAACAATCGCGAAGCCAACTGGGAAGCCAAGAGACAGACACTCAACCGCGACAGCAAATGGCACAGTCAGAGCAAAACCCAAACGGTCTAACTCGTCGCCACGGCTATCCATTGCACATTACTTGTTGAATGCCGCTCCCGCCGATGCCGCAGCAACCACGGCACCCGGTGCGATACCCAGGAACACGGTTCCGAGGGCAGGCAGAAGCAAGGCTAAACCCAAGCCCGGAGTCAAAGGCTCCAATTTCTCGGTGGCCTCGCCAGGCTCATGCATGTACATCACGACCAGCAAGCGCAGATAGTAGTAGGCAGCCACGGCGGAGTTCAACAGGCCGAGAACTGCCAGCCAAGCGAGGTGGGATTCCAAGGCCGAACGGAAAATATAAAACTTGCCAAAAAAGCCACCAGTGAGCGGCACGCCGATCAACGACAAAACAAAAATAGTCAGCAACGCTGCAGTCACCGGCTGTTTCTGTCCAAGCCCGGCGAGATCGGAAATTTGAACATTCTTCTCCCCCTTGCCGCAGATATGAATGACTACCGCGAAGGCACCAATGTTCATTAGCGAATAGGCCGCAAGGTAGAACATGGCAGCCGCAGTCCCAATCTCGGAACGGGCCGCAATGGCGACCAAAAGATAACCGGCATGCGCAATCGAGCTATACGCCAACATCCGCTTGATGTTCGTCTGGGTTAAGGCCGCAAAGTTCCCAATGGTCATGGATAAGAGTGCCGACATCCAGATCAACGGCTCCCAAGACGAGCCAATCTTGTCAAAGTCAGTAACGAAAATTCGCAGGAATATGGCAAACGCCGCTGCCTTGGGCGCTGTAGCCATGAAAGCGCTGACCGGGGCCGGAGCACCTTGATAAACGTCGGGAGCCCACACTTGAAAGGGAGCGCCGGACACCTTAAACCCAAGGCCTACAAGCATCAACGCGGCTGCCAACCCAACGTATCCCAAGGGTGCCCCGGGAGCGGCCAGGAATGTACGGATCTCATCCAGCTTGGTAGTACCCGTGACCCCGTAGATGATTGAGACACCATAAAGTAGGAATCCCGTAGCAAATGAACCCAGCAAGAAATACTTGAGCGCCGACTCATTGTTCCGGCGGTCATTCCGCAGGTAGCCAGCCAACACGTAGCTGGCAATCGACGAGATTTCGAGCCCGAGGAAAATCATGATCAGGTCGTTGGCAGAAACCATCAGGCACTGGCCCGCTACCGAAAACAATAGAAGGGCGTGGTATTCACAGGTATCGGCGGACTCGCGTTCCAAATAGAGATAGGAGGACAGGACCGCAAAAACACCGACCATCAGTACCAGCACCCTGAAATAAGTGGCGAACCCGTCCACGATAAGCAGATTGGAGAACGCTGGTCCGGCGACAGAATTGGCCTGAATCGCGCCGACCAAGGCCACAAGGAAAGCAATGATCGAAATGTGCCCAAACAACTTGGACGGCTTCCGCGAGTCACCGCCGAAGAATGGGTCCAGAACCATGAGCAAGGTGCCAGCAGCCGAAAGAATCAACTCCGGGGCAAACCTGAGCAGCTCAATATTGGTGGGCACGAACCCAGAGAAATTCGTACTAGCGGGCATGGAGAGTTCCTCCACCCATCGGGGCATTCGTGGGGACACCCGTGGTCTTGGCTACTTGGGGATTCATTTTGATCAAGCCGGCTTTGGCTGTCCGATCCAAGATCCGGGCGTTAGCCTCGGAAACTACAGGCAGGAACGTTTGGGAATACATCCCCATCCAGACCATCAGGACGATCAGCGGTACTGCGCACGCCCACTCTCGGGCACTCAGATCCGTAACATGGTGTTTCACCGAATGGGCGAGCTCACCAAAAAACACCCGTTGGTACATCCAGAGCATGTAACAGGCCGATAGGATTACACCGAGGGCGGCGAACACTGCCCAACTGAAATTAGCCTGGGCTGCTCCCTGCAGCACAAGAAATTCCCCCACGAAGTTGTTCAGGGTTGGAAGTCCGATGCTGGCCAAAGTGGTGATTAGGAATAGGATCGAAAGCCACGGAGCAACAGTGGCAACGCCTCCGTAGTCCTGAATGTCCAAGGAGTGTTGGCGCTCGTACAAAAAACCAACGAGGAGGAAGAGCGCTCCGGTTGAGATCCCATGGTTCAACATTTGGTAGACCGCACCGTCCAAGCCGACTTGGGTGAAAGAAAAGATCCCGAGGACGACGAAACCCAAGTGACTGACCGAGGAATATGCCACCAGCTTCTTCATATTGGGCTGGACCATCGCCACCAAAGCACCCACAATAATGCCGATGATCGCCAAGATCACAATCCATGGAGCATTCTCCTTGGCTGCGTTCGGGAACATCGGTAGGCAGAAACGGACGAGACCGTACGTGCCCATCTTCAGCATCACGGACGCCAGCATCACCGAGCCGGCAGTCGGTGCCTCGACGTGGGCATCGGGAAGCCAAGTATGGAGCGGGAACAATGGAACCTTGATTGCGAATGCAAGGAAAAACGCGAGGAAGAGAAAAGTCTCGGTTCCATGGTCCAGAGCGATCCTCCCACTACCCAACTGCGCCAGAATTTCTTCGTAATCGAAGGTATGGGCTTGGATATAGAGGAAGATGATTGCCGCAAGCATGAGCACCGAGCCGACCATGGTGTACAGGAAGAACTTGACGGTGGCGTAAATCCGCCGGTCGTGGCCCCAAATGCCAATGAGGAAATACATTGGAACCAGGACGACCTCCCAGAACGTGTAGAAGAGAAAGAGGTCGTAAGCGGCGAACACCCCCACCAAGCCACATTCGAGCAGCAGAAGAAAGGCGTAAAATTCCTTGATCCGGTGCTTGATGTAATTCCACGACAATAGGATCGCGATGGGCGTCAAAAACGTCGAGAGGACAATCAGCCACAGGCTCAAGCCATCGATGCCCACGTGGTAGTGGATTTCCGGGCTGGCGATCCACACCTTATTGGTAACAAATTGAAGACCAGCCTGACCGGACTGGAACCCACTGACCAACCCAAGCGACACCACGAACGTAAGAAGCGCGAAGCCCATCACCAGAAGTCGCGTGATATTTTCCATCGCGCGGGGCATTATCAGCGCCACCAGAAATCCGATTGCGGGGATCGCGATTACAAGATCCAGGAGATTCATCGAACCAGACCTCCGTTGAGGCCGATGGCCACCAATAGGATCACAGAACCCACCACAACCCACGTTGCATATGTTCGAATGTTGCCCGACTGAATGTGCTTCAAAATCCCGCCGATGGATCTGGAACCAGTTCCGGCCCCGTTTACGGCACCATCGATAACGCCTTGGTCCAAACCGTGCCACAGTACGGCGCGGGAGCCTTCTATCAATGGACGTACTACCGTACCGTCGTACAATTCGTCGACAAAGTACTTGTTGTAGACCAGAGTGTAAATGCCGCCAAGGGCCGAGGAGATTTTTCCCGGCAAACCAGTATTGACGACATACATGTAGTACGAGATGGCGATGCCACCCAAGCCAGCAATGACTGAAATACCCATGAGCATCTCCTCGTTCGCCAGTTCCTCGTGAAGCGGGAACATGGACTCAAGGAATTTTGGAATGTTGAACAGGAAGCCGCCCGCGAGGGACAGGAAAGCCAAAACAACCAAGGG
>CAIYDY010000111.1 GCA_903925015.1 uncultured Acidobacteriia bacterium | reverse complement strand
TGAATGTTGTGCGACAGCCCGGCACCAACCTGACCACGGGCGGAGCGACTCTCAAGGGTCAGCCGCTGGATGTTTCCCTGGCCTCTCCCGACGCCATCAATATCCCGCCGGTGATCCGTGTTTACATGAACTACCGGCAGTCGGACATGCGTGGCCTGATTTTCCCCGTTCCCGTTACTGCGAATAATTCCCCCAACGCCAATCTAATCAACCCGACCACGGGCCTGATTGGCGGCGACCAGGGACTGCAGGACATCGTTCTGGACCAACCCCGCAACCGGGTGTACATCACCAACGCCGGTTACAACCGGATCGAAGTGTTCGACACCGCCAACCAGTTCTTCCTGCCGCCGATTCCGGTGGGCCAGTTGCCGCACCAAATGGCGCTGAGCACCGACGGAAACACCCTGTACGTCGCCAATACCGGTGGTGAACTGATCGACATGGTCGATTTGACCATCAACCGTGACATCGGACACATCAGCTTTCCGCCCATCCCGCGCCAAGCTGCGGGACAAACAGCGGCACTGCTTTACCCGCAAGCCATGGCTGTAGCCAATGCCGGGTTGCAGTTTGTCATGTCGAACGGCACGCAGTGGAAGGTGGTGGCCGGCACAGCAATTCCCCGCCCCGCCGACCCCGTTACCCGCAACGCAGCCAACACGAACAACACGCTGACTGCGCCTGTGACTATGCTGGCCTCGCCCGACTATACCCGCATCCTGACCTTGGGTGGCAACGGCAACGGCTATTTGTACGACGCCGCCGCGGATACCTACATCTCACAGGCCCAGTTGTTCCCTGCTCCGGTGCAAAGCTTCTTCGGACCGCTTTCCGCCGGTCCGTTGCAGAGTTGGTACGCATTGGGCGGACTCTACACGAACGCATCCATGGCCGTCCTGGGCGGCACCGCGAATCCGTCCGGAACCACGGGTCCGCAGCGCAACGTGGTTGCAACCGCTCCCTTCGACAGCAACAGCTTTGTCCGGCTGACCACACCGGTACGCGCCAACATCACCGCCACCGCGACTACGGATTCCCGCCCGACGCTGGAACTGGTCAACATCGGCATTAATACTACCCGGCTGTTGGCCGTCGCCCCTGAGAATCCGCGTTTGACCCTGTTCGGAACCACCCGATTCAACATTCCGGCGCGCTCCATGGTCATCGATTCCAACAGCGTCGCCTACATCATCAGCATTTCCGGTCTGAGCGTGGTGCCGCTGACTCCGAACGGTGTACTGACGCCGGCCATCGCCAACAACGCACGGGCAATCGTGAATGCAGCCGACGGATCCACAAACCTGCGCATCGGCGGAGTGATCAACATCAACGGCACCAATCTCGCCACCACATCGACGGCGCAAACGCTCCCGCCCCCGACCATCCTGGGTGGCAGCTGCGTCACCTTCAATGATGTGGCCCTCCCAATCCTCTCGACCTCCGGCGGCACCATCCAGGCGCAGATTCCGCCAACCGTGACGCCGGGCACGAACGTGGTGCAGGTTCGCTCGCTTGCGACCGGCCAGCAGAGTACTTCCGTGGTCGTGACGGTTCAGGCGGCGGCTGGTTCGGGCGGCAGCAACGGCAGCACGTCGAGTTCGGTCACCGAGGGTCGCGGTACGGTGCGGATCGACCCGAAATAGGATGCGGCCTAATGCACCGCTTCCAATTCTTGGACTTCGCGGCTTAAGGCATGCGCTTCCAACGGGTCCGATGTAACGGAAGCCAATCGGTGCAGAGCCAAGCCTAGTTCCTTGCGTCGATCCAAGTCCGCTGGACCAGAAGGGGTGATTTCGCGCAGGATTTCCACGGCTTCGCGGTAGTAGTCGCGAGCTGTATCCGGGGCTTCATCGATATGCAAATCCCCGAGGCGCATATTCGCAAATGCCAATTGCCGAAGATCGAGCAGGAACGTCGTGTTGTCCGTGTCGTTTGCCACCAGCATCCTGAATAGACTGAGTGCCGTTTGGTAGCCTTGGCGTGCCCGCTCCAGATCCATCGGCAGGTCGACGTCCGCCAAAGTGAGGTAAGAGACGGCCAGTTCACGCTGGCGGTCCCGGTTATCGGGGTCCAAAGCAGCCAACCGCTGGAAGATGGAGAGTGCCTCGAAATACACCTTCCTTGCCTTGCCGGTATCGCCGATCCGGTCCAAACGCCCTAATTTGTTGAGTGCCAATCCTTGCGCACGCAAAAACCGGAGATTGTCCGGCTGTGAGGCCACCAGGCCCGCAGAGACTTCCCGCATTCGTTCGCAGAGTCGCCTTGCCCCTTCCACATTGGCGGGAAATTCGACGTCGGCCAACCGTCCCAACTGTACGACCAACCCAAGCTGAAGTTCCGCGCTGCCGGGTTCGAGCCCAATGAGTACTTCGACAACGCGGGTCGCGGCAGCGAAAAAAATCCGAGCGTCGCCCGTGCGCCCGACCCGTTCATAGAGCATGCCTAGAACGCCCAAAGCCGTCGCGACAGCCCTGTCCGGGTCGGCGGTTGCCGCCGGCAGGAGGGTTTGCGATGGGTCACCAAGCAGTTCTTGCAGCTTTTCGAACGCGTCGAGGGCCTCGGCGCCCAGGCCGGCACGCAGTAACCGATCCACAGCAGGGGCTCCGAGTTCGGTCCAAATTTGAACAGCATCGGGCTGCGGAACAGCCGCAGCGTACATGGCCCGTGAAAGCAGATCCGCCGCACGCTGCCGGGCGGGGATGCGGGACTCCGCAAATGGGATGGACTCCATAGCGGCAGTTCCGGGACCCACCCCCGGCAGCGATTCCAAGTTGTAGCGCATCAGGAAGAACCGTGCCAAATCCGGCATGCGTTGGGCAAACTGGACAGCACCCTCGGGTGTGAACCACCAGATCTGGTTGCCAGGTCGCTTGGTCACCATCTCGCGGGAAAAATTAAATCGGAACCGCTCCTCCGCGTTTTCCGCCAAGCGGTCCGGGTCATCGGAAACACCGCCGAAGAACAGCAATTCCTGGTCGGTCAGTTGCAAGACGCGGTTCGAGGACGACTTGAGAACCTCCACGAGGCCCGATCCATCAAGGCTGGCACAGCGCACAACCTGGGATGAGATTTCCGACGAGGCAAATGCGGACTCAAGCTCCCGAATGGTCTGCTCGCGCGCGGCGTGGGAGCGGTAGGTCACCCATGCCAAGCCATTTCTGGTCTGCGCGACCCAGTGGGCCAGCGCTCGGGCCACCCACGCCGGAGTACCGGGGCTCATTGCTCGAGGTCCGGCAGTTCCAGCCCGCCCCCTTTGTATCGGAACGTCGCGTCGCGCCCATCCAACTGTTCGCGCAGCATCTCCGCTGCCAGTGGATGGATTCCGTAACGGCCCCTGCCGTTGAAATAGAGGACGGCCCGACGCCGCAACAAATGGTATAGAACCGGATTCGGCACGTCTGCGTCTGGAGCTTGCTCGTAGATGGCACGCAGGCGGTCGCGCTTATCGGACCAGGGCGCATCGTCGGGATCGTCGGGATCGACGCCCATCTCCTGGCGGAACATTCCAAGCTGCTCCAGAACAATTCGCCGGGCGTCGGGAAACAAAACTCGCGCCTCGGTTGCTGGATCATCCGCATGGCGGTAATATGCCATGTCGGCCGACATTTGGATTGTGGAAAACAGCCGGCTCAAATCGCCTCCGGATGCCCGGATCAGAAGGTCCAACGCCGAGTCGTCGAACAGAGCCAAATCGGCCCTTTTGGTGATCAGGCTGCGGAGGGCTTTGGTACCGGAAGGGTCGGTGCGGTGCAGGGCGTCACAAACCGGAATGTCGTAGATAGGGTACTGGTTCTCGCGGCGGAAAGGGATCGACGCCTTGTGGGCGTTGACGAACGGAACCGGCAGGGTGAACAGGAGGTGCAGGCGGAGGTCCCGGAAGATGCCGGAAAATTCAATGAACGTGTTGGCGAGCATTTCCCGCGAAACCTGCTCGCGGTCGAAGTTCTCGCCCACGATAAGAAACTGGTGGCTTGGCAAATGCGCGATGATTGCTCCGACGTAGCGGTCCAGCGCGCGGCCCAATTCCGCCAGCCCCTGAGTCTCATTGGCGAGATCAACTTTTCTCTGTGTTCCGATCCGCACGGACGCCTTGGCCAACTGCATGAGATTCAACTCAACGCCCGCGTCCGCGGTACTTCCAGTTTGAACCTTGTCCTGGAGTACGGGGAAGAACGGGGCCAGCGTCGCCCTAAGGTCCCGAAGCATTGTTCCCGCCTCGTGAAAGGCCACCCCGACCTCCTTGCACTTGGCCTCGCAGCTCTCAATCAGGTTGGGAATCATGACCATCAGAAAATCGACGATCGAGAAGGAGCGGACATTCAGGTCGGACGTGGCATCGATGCGGACGGGCACAAAGCTGCGCTTCACATCGGCGGAGTCGAGCAGTCGATTGATTTCTGTGGATTTGCCGGTGCCCCGGTTGCCGTAAAGCACGCCCTTGAAAAAGAGCCGCCGGTCAGCACTTCGGACCAGATCGCCACACATCCGCCGGTAGAGATTGTTGTTTCGACAGACATTGAGTGCATCGGAGTAGAATTCGGGGAGCTGGGAGGCATCGAGCGGCTCCGGGCCAAAGGCGGAGTAGATGCCGTTGAGGTCTGTCGCGCGTTCGAATGTCATCGGCTCCAGTTTACCGCCTTGCGACATTCGCGAAGTGAATTGCTACAATGGTGTTGTCACCAGTGAGCGGGAGTAACTCAATGGTAGAGTCACAGCCTTCCAAGCTGTTGGTTGCGAGTTCGATCCTCGTCTCCCGCTCCATCCCTTCCTCAGTATCATCAAAAGCGCAGGTCAGATTCCGGTTGAACCCGAACTAGACTTCTCTTTGCACTCTTCAAACCCCCGGCAACGAATCACCGGCACGTGCGGGTACTTTGGATATGCCGGATCCGAGAGGCCGCGTGTGCACATGGTGAACAAGGAATTGCGGTCGGTGCGGATCTCCCGCCGATGCAGGCATTCATTGCACAATCCGTGGTTTACCAAATCACCCCTCGCTCCCTATGTCCGCCCAATCGGCTACCTGAACGACAGCCCATGATATAAGGTAGCCGTAGATCCATGATGCCCCGACTCGCGCTCCTTGCCTTCCCCGTCCTGCTCGCCGCCCAAACCCAGCCGGCTCCGTTCACAGCCTCCCAGGCGCAGTCCGGTCGCTCAATCTATTTCGCCAATTGCGCTTCCTGCCACCTGCCGGATCTCTCCGGCCGCAACGAAGCCCCCCAGCTGTCCGGCAACAACTTCCTGTCAGCCTGGGGCGACCGCTCGCCCGCCTCGCTCGCAGACCTGATCCAAAAGACCATGCCCCCCGCCAACGCCGGCGGCATCACCCAGGAGGCATCGCTCGCAATCACCGCGTTCCTGCTGGAAGCCAACGGAGCCCGGCCCAGCACCGCAGACTTGACCGCCGCCGCAACCACCCCCATCCGCAGCCTCGCCAATGGAAAGATGCCCGCAGCGCTCCGCGAGGCACTCCTCGATCCCCGGACCGACCAAGCCGCCGTCACCCAGCTGGCCGTCCGCGCTACAGGCCTCACCGTAACCGGTACTGTCAAGAACTTCCACCCGCTCACAGCCGACCAATTGCGGAATCCTCTCCCAGGCGATTGGCCCATGATCCGCCGCAACTACGAGGCTTGGAGCTACAGCCCCCTCTCTGAAGTTACAACCGCAAACGTGAAGGGGCTCCGGCTCGCCTGGGTCTGGTCCATGAACGATGGCGGTGCCAACCAGCCAACCCCGCTCGTCCACGACGGCGTGATCTACCTCGCCAATCCCTCCAACACCATCCAAGCGTTGGATGCCAAAACGGGCGAGTTGATCTGGGAAAACCGCATCGGACCCGAGTCCCAGCGCGCCTACGGTGCCACCCGCACCATCGCCATGTACGGCGACAAGCTCTTCCACACTGCCACGGACGGCAAACTCCACGCCCTCGACGCCAAAACAGGCAAAATTGTCTGGACGTCGGTCATCGCCGGCGAGCGCGGCTACTCCAACACCGCCGGACCCATGGTGGCCAACGGGAAGGTGATCGCCGGCCTCACCGGCTGCGGATCGTTCAAGAACGAGAAGTGCTTTATCAGCGCCTGGGATACCGAAACCGGCAAGCTGGCTTGGAAATTCGAAACCATCGCCCGCGACGGCCAGCCGGGCGGCGACAGCTGGGGCGCAATCCCCGAACTCTTCCGTGCGGGCGGCGACACATGGATCACCGGCAGCTTCGACCCCAACCTGAACACCCTTTACTGGGGCGTCTCGCAAGCCAAGCCCTGGATGCGCGTCAGCCGGGGCGCGAAACCGGGTGATCGCGGGCTATACACAAACTCCACCCTGGCCCTCGACGCCGATACCGGCAAGCTGAAATGGTACTTCCAGCACGCACCCGGCGAATCCCTCGATTTGGACGAGGTTTTTGAACGCGTGTTGGTCGATGTGGACGGCCGTCCGCTGGTTTTCACGATCGGCAAGCCCGGAATCCTGTGGAAGCTGGACCGGAAAACCGGCCAATACCTGGGCCACAAGGAAACGGTCTTCCAGAACGTGTTCTCGTCCATAGACCCCAAGACTGGCGAGCCGACCTACCGCGCCGACATCTTGGAGCAGAAAGTGGGCGAATGGATCCAGGCCTGCCCCAGCACCGAGGGCGGCCACAACTGGCAGGCCATGAGTTACCACCCGGGCACGCAACAGTTGGTGATCCCGCTCAGCCAAAGCTGCATGGAGATGGCCGGGCGAGCCGTCGAGTTGAAGGAAGGCTCGGGCGGGGGCGCGGCCAGCCGCCACTTCCTGGAGATGCCGGGCAAGAATGGCAAGATCGGCAAGCTTGCCGCCTACGATGTGCGCACCATGAAGGAGATGTGGTCCGTGGAGCAGCGCGCACCGTTCCTCACGGCCGTACTTTCGACGGCAGGCGGACTGGCGTTCGTGGGCGACCTGGACCGCTACTTCAAAGCCTTCGACGTGAAGACCGGCAAGGAATTGTGGAGCACCCGACTCGGAACGTCCGTGCAGGGACACCCGGTTTCGTTTTCCGTGGGCGGGAAGCAGTATATCGCGGTGACCACGGGCCTGGGCGGCGGCAGTCCGCGCGATGTGCCCAAGGTGATCGCTCCCGAAATCCACCACCCTGGGAATGGAAACGCGTTGTATGTGTTCGAGTTGGAGGAAAAGTAGGCGGCAAGCCATCAAACTACTGGCGGGACCTCAAACAACCACTTCGCGGTCATCTTCGCCAAAACTTCGGGAGCGGTGCCTGAAATGCGCCCTGTCCTCAACGTGATGCCGCTTCTTGCGTCCACAAACCATAACGCCAATTCGATCAGTTCCGCCTTCCGCTTCAAGACACCTTCCACCACATGATCAGCATGGCAGTGGGCGGCGAATTGCCTGAGATCGCCCGACCAGCGGAGCCACGAGAGCGCGGTACTTGGCGAGACGAAGTCCAGATTCGGTCCGTGCGCACCCCGGCTGGAAACGGCATTCTTGGAATCCAGCGCCAGCAAAATTTCCTCAAGAACCTCCTGGCTTAGCTCAAGATTTTCCGGCGAGGCACGAAAGGGTAATACCAGCCAACACTTGCGTCTCTCGGTTGCCGTACGGACCTGTCTCCACTCAAAACCCAGTACATAGGCCCCAGTCGCCACGATTCCTATTTCATCCTGCGCACCTTCGGACAATTCGTAGCGCGCCAGCTTTTCCCGCAGGCGAATCATCTCCTTGCGAACGAGCGAATCGCTCTGCGGATCGAAGTTGGACCTTCCGAGGACTGCCTCCGCAATCTCCTTCTCGGATGGCGGGTTGTCCCGGTTTGGCCTATGTAATGCGAACGGGCCGGTAGCACCCGGACCGCCAACCCGAGCCAAGGCACGCTCACCCAACCATCGCAATAGCCGCTGCAACTGGCGGGCACGGGAAAATGTCACACTGGAAGCCACGCGCTCAATGCATTCGCGACACATCTCTTCCGTCGGCTCCCCCGACGTTTCAAGTTTGCGCACTGCGGCGAACCCCATGTATAGAGAATGTACCAACTGGACTCGCAACGGGCGAATGTCTGGGATAATCAAAAATTGACCCCTGTCCACCCCCATTCCGACGTGTATGAAGTTACTCACGCGCTTGAACAGGTTCGGCGACGCGCCAACTTGAAAGCGACGGAACTGCGCCTTCTTACATATGTAGTATCTGAAACGATGGCGAACCGTGGAAAATACCTGAGTCAGAGAACCATCGCGGAGGACGTGTTCGGCCGCAATCTCGAATCTTTCGACGGGCACGAAAACTCCATCGTTCGGACCACGGCAAGCAAGCTCAGAAAGGTTCTGTTCGACTACTACACCGGGCCGGGCCAGTCCGATCCCGTGATGATTGAACTGCCCAAGGGAACCTACGTGCCGATCTTTGTGCCTCGCCCCAGGGTCTCCCTCAAGGCCCGGAGCAGTATCCTGCTGGCCCGGCACGAGATCGAGGAGCGGACGGTGTCGAGTCTAGACGCCGCCATCGGACATCTCGACTCAGTGCTGGCCGAGGACCCATCGCAGTCCCTCGCCCTAGCTCTGAAGGCCGAGGCATTGGCGACACAGGCCATTCACGGAGCCCGACCGAAGCCAAAATTGGAGGCTGCGCGACAGCTCGCAAAGCGGGCCATCGACCAACAGAATCCTGCTTGGCAGGCATGGCTTTCCACCGGTCTGGTGCAACAAGCCCTCGACTGGGATTGGGCGGGTGCGGGCACATCCTACGCCAAGGCCATCGAGAACGCGGGGGACGAGGCAGCAACGAACCCGTGGTACGCGGCGTACCTCGGAGGACTCGGGCGCAGCGGCGAAGCGGTTCTGCACCTCCAGCGCGAAGTCGACCGTTTCGGATACGGCAACCGCCGGTGCATGGGCGACCTTTCCATGCTGAAGATTCTTTCCCGTGACTACGTCGGAGCCCAAACCGTGATCGAGACCGCCCTGAAGCTCGCCCCGGACTACTACCAGCACCACCTGCACCACGCAATTCTACTTGAGGCCATGGGTGATCCGGCCGCAGCCCTGCGCGTGTTGGAAAAAACGCCCCTGAAACTCTTAGAGCGCCCTGTGACCTGGGGACTGCAGGGGCTTTTCTCCGGGCTCACCGGGGACCGCGATGTCACCCGACGCCGGCAAACCTGGCTTCAAGTGGTTGCAAAGACCGGCAAATACGTTCCGCATACCCAGATCGCTGCCTGCCAGATCGGTGCCGGGGAGCACGACCAGGCGGTCCGCAGCTTGGAAACCGCCGCAGACGACCGTGATCCGCTCACAGTTTGGTTCTACGCCTACCCAATGACCCGCCATCTCCAAGGCCACCCGGGATTCCAGAGGCTCATCGACCGCATCGGCATCCGCCGCTATTAACGGATACCAGGCAAATACCGACCCGTCCGCCGCCTATACTCGGAATAGGCCCCCTCCAACGGCCCCTCCATAAATCCGCATTCCTCCTCCCGCGCATAGCTCTCATACACGGTAGCCATCACCACCGCGGTCGCCAGCAATTCCCACGACCCCGTCGTCAGCCAGCCCGCAATCCAAGCTAAATTGTAGGCCGAATAGAACGGGTGCCGGACATACCGGTAAGGCCCCTCCGTCACCACTTGCGCCGACACACACCCCTGCCCGCAAGCGGCCAGCCTCCCCTTCGTCACGCTGACCGCCCACCAGAAAAGGCTGCCGCTTGCCACGTAACAGGGAATAGCCACCCCGGGCAGGTAGTTACAAGGGCCGGCCAGGAGCGTCAACTGCCATACCGCGCAGCCGACACCCAAGATTGCGGTCGCGATGAGCGCCGGAGTCGGAACCGCGACACGCCGGAAATGCCGCGTCATGCCCCAGGCAAAACTGAGGTAGCAGCACCACCCAAGGGCGAGTATTGCGGTATGTATGGGCCTTCCCCCTTTGAAGCCGGCCAATAGACCTGCCGGATTCCTTCGAACGCGCAAAGCCACATCTCGTGGCCGAAATCGGTGGCCACCCTGCGATACTTCCGAAACGTCACGCCACGCCGTTTGGCATTCCACTCGTTGAGCCGCGCCGCACCATCCGGGCAAATGCAGAACACCGTATCGATCCCGCCAGCGGCCGCGACCTCGCACAGCCTGTCGCCCAGACCGAATGATACCTTGCGCCCATGTGCGCAGGAGGGATCCACGGCCATTCTCGAAATCTCCGCACATGGGGAAACCGATAGCGCCAGATGTTGCAGGTAGTCGCATGCAAGCAGGCTGACGTCTGCCGATTTCTCCAGCGGCAGCTTCACGGAACAGCTCGGAAACGAGATGGTCAGCCGACCGCCGCCCACCACCCGCCCTTCCCCGTCATGCGTGGCGAGCACGATCCGGCTCGCAAGGTCGTACTCGTCCAGGCCGCCAAAATCCTCCGGCAACCATTCGTAAGCCCCGCGGAAGACGCGACGCCGCAGCTCGACGTAGCGGGATAGGGCCAGTGGGTCTGTTGTTTCAAGGAATTCGAAGTTGGCTTCGTTTTTCATGTCCGCCAAAGCGGACATCGCAAACGTTTTTGTTCAGGGAAATTTCGGACGTGGGCAATTTGATCCGACCGTGGATCACGTGCGTCCCGGAACATCCGGTAACTGGCGGGAAGCGCGGCAAAGGTGGCACACTTCGTTGCATGCACAAACTGTTACTGCGTTCGGTCCTTGGCATCATCGCCGCCGCTCCCTTGCTTTCGGCAGCGCCCGTGGTCACGGGAGTGGTGAACGGCGCGTCCTACGGCACAAGACTCGCCCCGGGTACATGGGCCGCAATCTTCGGCACATCGCTGGCCGATACAACGGCGACAGCCTCCTCGGTCCCGCTAGGCACATCGCTCGGAGGCGTGACGGTCTCCATTGGAGGCATCGCCGCGCCCATGTACTACGTTTCTCCCACGCAGATCAACGTCGTGATTCCCTTCGAGAGCCCCAACTCCGGAACGACTGTGCCGGTATTGGTGACCACCGCATCGGGCACCAGTGCCGCATTCAATATCGTGCTCTGGCAGGATGCGCCGGCGCTCTTTACCCGGGACGGCTCGGGAACCGGTCCGGCCTTGGCATTCGACGCCAACTTCAAACCCGTCACGGCCATCGGAAGCACGCCGATTGTGCTGTACGCGACAGGGCTCGGTGCTACCAATCCGGCAGGCTCCTCCAGTTCGGGCGGCGTTTCGGTGCCGCCCTTCAACACCATCAAGGACCCCTTGACCGTGACCGTTGGCGGCGCTCCCGCCACGGTGGGTTTTGCGGGACTCGCCCCCGGCTTTCCCGGCATCTACCAACTCAACGTCACGCCAACCGCCCAGTCAAGCTCCTTTGTCTTTCTCAACCAGAACACCTGCACCTCGACGGCGAGCGGTTTCACTTGCGTGGGTGGACAGGGAATCACAAACAGCAACACCACGACGATTGGAGCGGGAAGCAACGTCACCAACCTGAAAGGCACAATCGACGGGATCTATCCGGCCACCGGACCCAACATCGCCGCCGAGGGTGCCAACCCCACCCGACCGGGCAGTTCGCTCGGAGTTTCCGTTGCGTTCCTGGGGGCCAACTTCACCCTCGACTTCGACGTTGTCCAGAACGCCAAGCCATTTTCCATTAGCGCAAGTATCCCCGGGGTCAACACTGCGGTCATCTCCATAGACCCGGTGCACGGCACTTGGCAGGGAACTGTTCCCTCGCCGACCGCTGCCTCGCGCCGGGGAGATTTTTCCGGCTTGCTTCCGACCACGGTTTTGGATTTTCTCACCTGTAACGCTCAGGGCCAGAATTGCTTTGCGCTGCCCGGTAACATCCTGCCCCCGAGCCGGCAGGACACCGTCTTGTTGAAAGCGTTGGAAACTGTCCCGCTGCCTACGTCAAGCCCCATCGGCATCAACGGCACGGCAGCGGTTTCGGGCACGCTGACCGGCAACCACTTCCATTGGGAATCTTCCGTCGGATTTGGCGGATTTACCACCATCGCTTATAACGGACCCTCCCCGTCGATTCGCTCGGTAACATTCACGCTCCAAGTGGACGGGCTGATCGTCGGGACCACCACGGGGACGTACCGGGCCTATTGAGGCACCGCATTCGACTGGAGGCCTGGGAAACTTCATGAACAACTTTTGCCACTAGTTGCGCTTCGGGGAATGACAGGTACCACGGAGAGACCGGGTGCCTCAAGTTAGGACCAAAGAGGAGAAGAAACTATGCAAAATCTGATCGAAGGAATTTTCAGCTTCTTGAAAGTGGCCGCCATCTGCGGCACGGCGTTCGGCGTTCTGTTCGTGGTGCTGCTGGCACTTCCCGGCAGTAGACTCAGGGACTTTTGCGTGGAGGTGATGAAGCGCTTCGGCGCGACCGGTGCGGCGGCGGTCTATTTCATCAGCCCGATCGACTTGATCCCGGACTTCATCCCGGTCCTGGGCCAGCTCGACGACCTTGCAGTGCTCGCCCTGGCCGCCTATTACTGGTTCACGCTTTTCAAGGCGGATGCGCGACGGCAAATCGGCTGACCAATTTTCACCCAAGGTTGCGCTTGTGGGATGACAGGCACGGCGGAGAATTTTACCCGACAGGCGACCGGAGTCCAAGACACGGATTCGAGAAAGAGGAGAAAAAAACGATGACACCATTCAAAGCGACACTGGCAACGCACAGGAAAGATTCAAAGGAGACCAGAAACATGACGAAGACACTGTTCATTGGGGTGATGGCGATGCTGGCCGTTATTCCCGCAACATCCTTGGCGCAGGGGCCGGATGGCACCGACATCAGCACGGCGATTCCCATCTACTTCGAGAT
>CAIYDY010000110.1 GCA_903925015.1 uncultured Acidobacteriia bacterium | reverse complement strand
GCTCCTATTTGAAGCTGGTCCGGCACGACAAACGCAAGGACGTCGCGAACTACTATCTGAAGCAGTTTGCACGCCAGAAGAAGAATACCTACTATGAGTATCCAGTCGTGGACGGCCATGGCGGCGAAAGTTGGTTGGGTCAGAATCTGCAACTTCTGATGGAAAACGGGCAGGTGGTTGGCTTCCAGGGAATCGCGAGGGATATCACGGAGAGGCGTCGCGCCGAGGGGGACTTGGCCAGGAGCAGGTCCTTTGTCGAGAGAATCGCAGCCACCACTCCCGGAATTCTCTACGTGTACGATTTGGACGAGAAGCGCCACGTGTTCACCAATCGTGAGGCCGACGCCGTTCTTGGATTGCAACCTGGCGGAGCTGAAAACTATTTAGCCCGATGTGCCGAACGTTTCCACCCGGATGACTTGCCCACCCTCGCGCAGCACCAATCTGCGTTGCGGCATGCGGCGGATGGCGAGGTCCGCCGGGTCGAATATCGTGTTCGGCATACCGATGGGCATTGGGTGTGGTTCGCGTCCCGCGACACGCCTTTCGAACGGCGCGAAGACGGACTGGTCCGCCGCATTGTCGGAATCGCGCAGGATATTTCGGAACGCCGGGCCGCGCAGGAAGCCATGTCCTACCAGGCCAATTTCGACGCCCTGACGGGCTTGGCCAACCGGCACCATTTTTCCAGCCGGATGGACAGCCTCCTCCTGCGTCTGGGGACGGTCGCAGGCTCTGGCGGATGCTCGGCGGTACTTTGTTTAATCGATATCGACCATTTGAAGGCCATCAACGACCGGCATGGCCATCTCCTTGGCGATGAAGTCTTGGAAAGCCTTGGAGCCATCATGCGATCCGAGCTGCGGTCCAATGACATCGCCAGCCGTCTTGGCGGGGACGAATTCTGTTTCGTCGCGGTCGATGCCGACCTTGAGCGTGGAACCCGCATCGCGGAACGGATCCTCGAACGCTTGAGCAGCCAGGCATTCGGCCTTTCATCCGATAAAGGTCCGTTTGCCGTAACTGCGACAATCGGCCTTGCCGAATGGAGGCCGGGTATGGATGAGAGGGCATTGCTGAATGCAGCGGACAAGTCCCTCTACGGCGGCAAGTCCGCAGGCCGAAACCGCGTGTTTGCTCAGAGTTAGCCTTCACATAGTGAATCCCGCTGTGGCGTGGCGTAATCTGAATGGAAATATGCCGCGCAGTCTTTTGGTACTCTTTTTGTCGTCCAGCCTTCTCCTGACGGCCCAGACGAAGTTCGAATACTGGCCCGGTACGGCCTACGATTCCTCCGTTCCGACACAGAAACAGGTCCTTGGGTATGAGCCCGGAGAAAAAATCAGCCCTCCCGCCGACATTGTCCGTTACTTGGAAGCCTTGGCTGCCGCCAAACCGGACCGGATCAAACTGCGCGAATATGGCAGGACATGGGAAGGCCGGCGTCTAGTCTACGTCGTCATCGGGTCGCAATCGAACGTCAAGCGGCTAGATGAAATCAAGGATGGCTTGGGACGTCTGGCCGATCCCAGAAAGGCCTCCGAACCCGATGCCGCAAAGCTGGTCTCGACCCTCCCGGCGCTAGTGTGGCTGGCGTACGGGGTCCACGGCAATGAAATTTCATCACCCGATGCCGGCCTGATGATGGCCTACCACCTGGTGGCAGCACGCAACGACAAGGTTGTGGACGGACTACTCTCCAAACTTGTCGTCGCCATCGACCCTCTTCAGAACCCGGATGGGCGGAACCGCTTCGTAAACAGCTTTGAGTCGGCCCTCGGTCTCGAGCCCGACCCCTATCCGCTGGCCGCCGAGCATACCGAGCCATGGCCCGCCGGCCGCACCAACCACTACTTCTTCGATATGAACCGCGACTGGGTCGCGATGACCCAGCCCGAAACCCGCGGCCGCATCAAAGCTCTTCGCGAGTGGCATCCCCAAGTCGTCGTCGATCTTCACGAGATGGGCACCGATTCCAGCTACTACTTCGCCCCCCCTTCCGATCCCTACAACCCCAACATGACGAAGTGGCAGAAGGATTACCAGTACGACATCGGCAAGGGCAACGCCAAATGGTTCGACCAGTTCGGCTTCAGCTACTTCATCCGGGACACCTACGACGCCTTCTATCCCGGCTACGGCGATAGCTGGCCCGTTTACACCGGTGCGATTGCCATGACCTACGAAAACGGCTCGACGCGCGGCTTGGTGGTGCGGCGGCCCTCCACGGACATGACTATCACCTTCCGCGAGACTGTCCGGCGGCATTTCGTCTCCTCCATCGCCACTTGTGAAACCACCGCACTGCACCATGACGACGTGCTCAAGAATTTCCACGAATACGGGCGGACCGCGGTAGAGGAAGGGAAGTCGGAACCCATCAAGGAGTACATCCTGCCGCGCCGTGGAAACGTGTCCGCCGTCGACAAGCTGGCGGAGATGCTGACTGCCCAGGACGTCGAAGTCCGCCGCGCGACTGCGGCTTTTTCGTCCGATGGCAAGCAATTCCCGGAGGGCAGCTACGCCATTTCCCTGGCGCAGCCCGCCAAGCGCCGGATTCGCGTCCTGCTGGATGCCAACACCGTCATGGACGACAAGTTCCTTCAAGGCGAGGAAGCCCGGCGCAAGCGTCGGCTTTCGAGTGAGATCTACGACGTTACCGCGTGGAGTGTGCCGTTACAGTTCGGAGTTGAGGCGATCCCGGCCAACGCCATCAGTCAAGGGCGGTTTGTGCCCTTCAAGGAAGGAGATTCTGTCGCGGCCCCGGTTCCTGCGAAGGCCGCGGTCGCGTATCTAGCACCGTGGGGTTCGGCTGCCGCCGGCCGTTTCCTTGCCGCCGCGCTCAGGGAGGACATCAGGGTTTTTGGTGCCGACAAACCGTTCACCCAGAACGGCAAGACCTACTCCGCAGGTACGCTCGTCATTCCGGTACTCGAAAATCCGGCCTCTATTCATGACACCGTGGCCCGCCTTGCGAAGTCGTCAGGTGCAGAGTTGGTCGCCACTTCCACCACATGGGTGGATGATGGCCCCAGTTTCGGAAGCCGCAAGACCCCGCTGCTGCGGAAGCCATCCATTGCAATAGCCTGGGACCAGCCTGTGAATGCCTCATCCGCCGGGGAGACCCGCTTCGTCCTCGAACGGCAATTCGGCTATCCGGTATCGGCCATTCGAATGCAGAATTTGGGCTCGGCGGATCTCCGCCGGTTCAACGTGCTTATTCTGCCCGACGTCGGCGGTGGCGGCCGGGGTGGCGGTGGATATGCCGAATCCTTGGGACCGGGTGGTATCCAACGGCTCAAGGAATGGGTTTCTGACGGCG
>CAIYDY010000109.1 GCA_903925015.1 uncultured Acidobacteriia bacterium | reverse complement strand
GTTCCGATGAGTTTCCGGTTGGTTATTCCTTGGAGGATTGCTCTCCAGCAGGGTCCGCTTCCGCTTCGCCAACCAATGCCATTTTGCGGTAATGTAGTTCTTCCGGTCGAGGAAGTTTCATCGAACGGGCTGTAGTGTCTTAACCGGTTGTCTCAGCCTTGGGGGCCAGTCCAGTTCTTGGCGTCAACGACTCCACATCAAGGCGCACACACTCGGCGATGAGTCGCATCTCGCTAGGAGGCACGCCGAGCATTTGCGCTGCCTCGAACGTACCTAATCCGGCTCGGACAGCTTCGATGGCCTGAACGCGGGACCAAGATTCCCTCCGTGGAGACGGCCAAGAACTTCCATCCGCTCTATTCGTGTCCTGCAGCGTTTCAGTCAGCCGCTGCAACTCATCGCGTAGGTCAGCAGCAAGGGCGTGGACAGTTGAGGCATTTGCGGCGAGCTCCGCGGACAAGGCTAGACGCTCATCTGAAACCCGTTTCCATTGCCGTCGGAATTCTCCTCTCAAGTAGACTAGGACGCAAGAGAAAAGCGCACACGACACCAGCAGCCCCGCACTGAACAGCGCCAGAGCCACCCCGAGATCCAAGCTCACCGCGCACCGCCCGCAATTCGGGACCCCTGCTCACCCATCCCGGACCTCAATCGGTCTTCGCGACTCGCCAACTGCGTAATCCGTACTCCGTAGTTCCCGTCCACCACGACTACCTCCCCACGAGCGATGACGCAATCATTCACAATGACGTCGACGGGCTCAACAACAAAGCGATTGAGTTCCACAATGGACCCGGTGTTTAACTTGAGCACCTCTCGGATCTGTAACTGGGTTCTACCGAACGATACGCTTACAGGCAAGGAAACATCCAACAAAAGGTCGAATGTCTTGGAAAAATTACTGTCACGGTGGTTGGGATTTTTCTGTTCGACGGGCGGCGTGTCGTAGAGGGCCGACACTGCCTTGGCCCATCCGATCTTCAGAAACCAAGTGTCTCCATCCTCGCTTCTGGCGCTAAACACCATCCAGGAAACGCCCTCGGGCTCCGATTGGAGTTCCTCACCACCAGCTGCCGTGACCTCTTGCTGGACATCGACGGTAAGGCCGCTCGCGAAGGCACCCATTGTTTGCCCGACGATCTCCTGCCAAGTCGACCGACAATCCTCGTCGGATGCCGAATCGATCCCTACGGCCGCCAGGGTGAGGCGGCCAGCTACCGTCCAAAGATCCTTGCCCGCAACCATCCAGAGCACTGGTTCGGGATGGCAGGAAAGAGTTTGCTGCCAGATGAAAGTATCTTCCATGGCAACGGACTCGGGTTTCCGCTCGCATAGGACAGTGAACTCCTTCCCCGTCATACTATTCAGGGCTCGCGATAGAGATGACTCCAAGTGCCCCGCGATGCTCCCAAACGCATCCAAAGCTCGTGCCGCCTGTGCCATACCGTTATCCAGCCCTTTCTTGGCGGGCCGCTGGCCAGCGCCGCACGATCGCGTTGCGTAAACGGAGAATCGCCTGGGACTTCAACTGCGACACCCGCGTGAAATGGAGTCCCATGATCTCCCCTATTTCCTTCAGCGTCAGTTCCTCGTAGAAGTAGAGGCTCAATATCGTACGCTCCACCTTTGGAATCCCATCAATCGCCTTTGCGATCAACCTCTCCAGCTCCGACTTCTCCAGCAGGACGGCCGGCGAGTCTTCTTCGCGTGCCGCGATGTATCGGACAAGGGAAGTTCGATCCTCCCCCGAATACTCCAGTTCGCCGATATCCAAAGCAGCAACTTCACCCAACCGCTGCCTGTACAATTCGACCGAGATCCCCATTTCGCGCGCAATATCAGCTTCCTCCGGGACCCGCCCCAACCGCTGTTCGGCGCGCGCGACTGCGTCCTCCATGTCCCGTGCCAATCGACGCTTCATCCGTGGGGCCCAGTCACTTTCACGAAGGCTATCGAGAATGGCCCCTCGAATCCGGAACTCGGCGTAAGTCTTCAGCTTCACGTTCTGACGGGGGTCGAAGTTGTCGATTGCGCTGATCAGGCCGACTGCTCCCGCCGACAGCAGATCCTCGAACAGAATGGTGCCAGGCAACCGCTCGTGGATCTTGCGGGCGATCAGGCGCACTTGGGGGAGATGCTCGACGATGAGCCGCTCCCGCTCCTCGGCGGGTACCGATTCGACCGGAAAACAGTAAGCAGCGGCAGCCACGGGATCCCTTATGCCGCCGCAGCCCCAATACTGCGGCCTCCACAGACAGATTGCACCAGTCGGGCACAATCCAGCTCTTCCAAGGTGCCGGGAATTTCGCGCCCTGTTCCGACGAAGGTTCCCGGAATGGATGTCCTCATGAGAGTCTCCAGCATTGCGCCCAGCCCCATCGCCTCTTCCGCACATGTGAACAGCAACCTATCCGGTTTCATTCCGGCAAAACGACCGGCCACGTGGCACATGTCGACCGAACGAGTATCGGCCCGGAGAACCAAGTGCTTCTCGATCTCGGGATGACCGGCAAAAAAACTCGCCAGTTCGGCCAGTTCGGTGGTTTGGGATGCCGAGATACCCGGTGTATCAACGACAATCAGGCCGTTCGCGGCTCGGTTCTGTAGCAACAGTTCCAAGGTCGGATAGGAGTCGCAGGACGTGTATGGAATTGCGAGAAGCTGGGCGTACCGGGCTAAACCAGCAGTTCCGCCAACACCATGGTCACCCGCACTGAGTATTTGGACAGGAACCCGGGCGGCCAAGCCGTGGCGGAAAGCGATTTTGACCGCCGAGAGGGACTTGCCGCGGCCAGGAGGGCCCACAAGCGCAAGAATCCGCCGGCTGCCGACACCTGCGAACGGGATAACCGAAATTCGCGATGATATCTCCGCAGCCACCGCATCCCGACGGTCCCCAGGTCTACGACTGCTGTCAGCCACAACCTTGCAGGCAAATTCGGGATCGATGCCGGATTGAATCAGGCGGGAGACCAAGGCGTCCGGCAGGGCTTCTCCCGGCGTATTTGCCGGAGCCTCTGGCAGTCGGGGATTTGAGTTCATGGACCTTCTGAGCTCGGCCAGTTGTTCCCGGATTTCATCCAATTCCGAGGATCGCTGGGACTGTGGACCCTGAGCCAGATTCCTCAACGCCGCGAAGGGCGAGGTTCCGGAGTTGGGTTCCCGTGCGGTCGGCGGAATGCTGCGCTGGGAGACAGGCTTTTCCCTCTGGGCGTCTCCGTTGGAAACCACGGGAAATTGCACGGATCGCACGGATTGTGCCGGAGGCTTCTGGGCGGGATCGTAGGTAAACGTGACTTCCAGGCGCCCCATGGACCTCGCGGACTCAGGCGCGGGCCTTGAGTTTACCAGCATTGCCTCGGGCCCCAAATCCTTCCTAGCCGCTTCCAAAGCTGCGGGAACACTGCTGGCAAAATATGTCTTGCTTTCCATTTACTGAATCACTCCCAATGAGGTAACGTTGATCCCAGCCGGGATTTCGTTGTGTGACAGGCAAAACAGGTTCGGTACGGACGCCTCGACGGCTTGGCGCAGGAAGTAACGGCAAGCGCCGCTCGTAACTACAACCGCGGGCGACTCCAGCGTTCCCACTGCCCGACCGACACGGTCCAGCAAATCCCGCAGCGCGTTCGGAGTCATCCCGAGCGTACTGTTCGATTCACCGTGCTCCACGGCCCCCTCGATGAACTGCTCTATCTGCGGATCTAGAAACCATGCTGACAACGAGCCACTACCCGTCAGGTACGGCTTCACCACAACTCGACGGATGGACTGCCGGACATACTCGGTCAGAAGTACCGGGTTCCGCGTGGAAGGGGCAGCCTCCCCCATTGCTTCCAGAATGGAGGCTGCATCTCGAATCGAAACCCGCTCGCGCAGCAGGTTCTGGATGATTCTTTGCAGTGTGGCCAAGGGCAGAACCTTGGGAATCAGATCCTCGACGACCTTGGCGTGGTCCACGGTGATGCGGTCCAAGAGCTTTTTTGCCTCCTGACGGGAAAACAGCTCGTGGCAATTCCGCTTGATCAACTCCGCGAGGTGAGTCCCAAGGACACTGAGGGGATCGACTACGGTGTAGCCCATCATCCTGACGTGGTCGGCTTGGGAGGCGGGAATCCACCAAGCCGGAACCCCAAACGCCGGATCCTTGGTCGGACGACTGTCAGGGGGTCGTTCGGTGGCTGTCAACGCAATCGCCAATTCGTGCCCTTGAAGCAGCTCGAATCGGGCAATTTCAACACCTTTGAGTTGAATCGAATATTCCCGCGTACGGAGAGTGGCCATGTTGTCTGTCACTCGGATAGGCGGGATGATGAAACCAATCTCGGACGCAATTTGCTTACGGATGTGGCCAATCCGCCGCAACAAAGGTGAATTGGCCCCGTCAGCGATCATCGGTATCAAGCCTCCGCCGACCTCCACCGACAAGGGTTCCACCCGAAGCAGTTCCTCCAAATTCTCTTTCGGTGCCTTCGGCGCACTTTCGGCGGGCTGGGCTGCGGTGTCCAGCCGCCCCTGCATGCGCCAAGCCACAGTTCCGAGACCGGCACCCAAGAGAAGGAACGGAAGCTTCGGGAGACCGGGAAGCATTGCCAACACCATCAAAACTCCGCTGGAAAGGAACAGCGGCTGTGGCGCGCCGAAAACTTGGCGCTGGAATTCCACACCCAGTCGGTTCTCGGAACTGGCCCGAGTAATGATCATGCCGCCGGAGATGGAAATCATCAAGGCCGGAATCACGGTGACCAGCCCGTCGCCTATCGTCAGAATTGTGTAGGTCTGGAGAGCTTTGAGGATCTCCATGTCGTGCTGCAGGATGCCGATCAAAAGACCGGCAACGATGTTGATTACGGTGATCAGCAGTCCGGCAACCGCGTCGCGCTGTGTGAATTTGCTCGCGCCGTCCATTGCGCCGAAGAACTCGGCTTCCGCTGCCAGCTCCTTTCGCCGGCGCCGAGCCGTCGTCTCGTCGATCAAACCAGCATTCAGGTCCGAGTCAATCGAGATCTGTTTGCCAGGAAGGGCATCCAAGGTGAAGCGCGCGGTGACTTCAGAGATACGTACAGCGCCGTGGTTGATGACCACGTATTGAATCGTGATCAAGACAAGGAAGATCACAGCCCCGATGATGTAATTGCCACCAACCACAAAATTTCCGAACGCCTGAATTACGTCGCCTGCGGCGGAAACGCCAGTGTGGCCGTTCAGGAGAATCAGTCGCGCCGACGAAACATTCAAAGCCAACCGGAAAAGGGTCAGCAACAGCAGTGTCGTTGGGAAGACGTTGAATTCTACCGGCTTGGTGATGTACATGGCGACCATCATCACGATGACGGACATCATGATGTCGCAGACGATCAACAAATCCAGCAGGACCGCCGGCATCGGGGCGATGAGGGCCAGAACGATCGACAGGACGGCAGCGGGCACAGCAAACTCGCTGAGCGTTGCAAGCGAAAACCGGGGAGTTGACGCGACGGAGGCTGTCATACCGGCCTCCGGACAGTCGGGTTCATCATCTTAAATATGTAGGCGAGAATTTCTGCCACCGCACGGTAGAGATGCGGCGGGATTTCCTGGCCGACGTCGACCGACTTGTACAGAGCCTGGGCCAACGGAGGATTCTCAATGATCGGGACGAGGTTCTCGGTTGCCCGCTGGCGGATTCGGGCGGCGATGAAGTTCTTGCCCTTGGCAACAACCAACGGCGCTGCCATTGATGAGGGTTCATATCGAATCGCGACGGCATAGTGGGTGGGATTCACAACGACGGCGGTAGCCGTAGCCACATCCCGCATCATGTGCCTGCGGCGGATGTCCTGTTGAATCTTTCGGATGCGGGCTTTCATCTGGGGATTGCCCCCCATTTCCTTGGCCTCGTCCGCAAGCTCCTGTTTGCTCATCTTGAGCCGGGAGGCATACTTGGACCTTTCCCGGAGCAGCATGACGGCACCGAAGATCACGAGAACCATGGCAGACTTGCGCAGGGAATCGCGCAGTAGCATTCCCGTTGCTGCAACGCTGCTGCCGAGGGGCTGGAGCGGAAAGCGCATCAATTCCGGTAGGCGGTCGCGGACCAACGTCCAAGTCAACCAACAGATGATCGGAGCCATGAGGCAGGCCTGAAGGAGCTGCGCCATGTTGTTTGAAGGGAGGTCCCCTAGGCGGCTACCCGGATTGAGCCGCTCAAATTGGGGCGAAAGCTTGGACAAGCTGAACCCCATGTTGGTGGCAACCATCTGCAACAGGAACGTCAGTCCAACCAAGAGGCACCCGAACATCAGAAGCGGTCGAACCACGCCTGCTGAGATTCGATACAGCACAACCGGCAGCTCGGAGGCAGTTAATGAGACTCTAAACGCTTCGAGGAGCCCCGTCCGCACCGCTAGGAGGAGAGTATCCAGCCACCGGGGCAAAAATGAAACCGTGATCGCGACAAACGTGTAAAACTGTATGGCCGCAACAAATTCCCGCGCCGCTGGAAAGTCGCCGCGATTGCGCGCGTTCTCCAGTTGGCGCGCGCTCGCTTGCTCGGTTTTTTGGGAGGTATCGGCCATCAGTGACCGCTCCGAATCAAGGATTCCAGCAAGCGGACGCAATCATTCATGGCATCGGCCAGAATCCTGGGTTGATAGTCAACGGTCGCAGCCATCAGGAACATCGACGCACCAAGTTTCAAGGGCATCGCCAAACTGACCAACTGGAGGTGTGCCTCTATTCGTCCGAATACTGCGAGGGATACATCCACCAGAAGCAACAGCGCGATGACCGGCATTGCCAGCCTCAGTCCCAAGGCAAAAATCGAAGCAGCGAAATGCATGAGGGCATCGGCCCAGTTCCGCTGCAGGGCAAAGGACTCGGGTGGACAAAGGCGCAGACTATCCGAGAGAACCCGGATCAGCATACGGTCCGCGCCGGACGCGAAGAAAAGCAGACTCGACGCCAAATTCGCAGCCGTGAGTAGAACGGTCGAATCGGCACCACTATTTGGGTCGAAGGTTGATGCAAATGCAAATCCCGCTTGGAGGCTGACCGACTGCGCAGCCATTTGAAAGACCTCCAAGACGATGGACACCGAGAGACCAATCGCCAAACCGATCGCGACTTCCCCGGAAACACCCGCAACCAGTCTTCCAATGGAAAACTGGTCGAACCCGTGTGGTTTCCAGAGGGGCATGAGCAGAACGGTCAGACCCATGGCCAAGACGACCTTCGGCGGCTCCGGGGCACCACGAAATGCGCCCAATGGGAGGAAGGCGACCACGGACGATATCCGCGCCAGCGTGAACAGGAACCCGAACAACGTCGAGTAGCTGAACAGCGTTTCAACGGGCATATCGGCTCAGGTTCTCCAAGATGTCAGTCGTATAGGCCATGCTCTTGTGCACCATCCACGGCATCAGAACCAAGCAGCCCCCCAGAAACGCCATGAGGCGTGGAATGGAGTTGAATCCGGTGTCCTGAATCGACGTCACGATCTGGATTACACTGATCAGGATTCCGGCTACGAAGCCAATCGCCAGCAACGGTGCTGAGATCCAAAAAGCTGCCACGAACATCTGGCCGATAAGGTGGGCCACGGATTCGGGCGTCATAGGTAGAAGCCTTTCATCAATGAGCCGATAGTCAAATTCCAGCCATCCACCAGGACGAACAGGAGAATCTTGAACGGTGCGGAGACCATGACCGGAGGCAATTGGACCATGCCGATCGACAGTGTTACCGACGCCACGATAATGTCGATCAATAAAAATGGCAGGAAGAGGACAGCACCGATCTGGAAACCAGCCCGCATCTCGGAAAGAATGTATGCCGGGGCCAGAACCGAAATATCGAGATCCGAGGGAACGCGCGGGGTCGGGGCGTGGGTAATATCGATAAACAGCTTGACGTCCTTCTCGCGGACGTACCTTGCCATGAATGCTTTCAGTGGCTTGGAACCAACGTCCCACGCCTGTTGGGGACCGATCTTGCCCGCCTCCATTGGCTGCCACGCATCCTTATATATACTGGCCGCCATGGGTTGGATCAAGGCCAGCGTCAGAAACAGGGCCAACCCAGCCAAGACCTGATTCGAAGGTGCCGACTGCGTCCCCAGTGCCTGCCGGAGAAAGTGAAGAACGATTGAAATGCGCAGGAAGGGCGTGACCGACATGATCACGGCAGGCAGCACCGTAAGCAGAGTCATCAACAGGATGATCTGCATGGGTGTGCTGAGGTCTTTGGGCATTGGCGTCATTTAGGTTTCCCGGCAGAGAGCACTTGGCACGATTGGGGACCCGTCACCAAGAAGAGAGTTTGATCATCCACGCGGACCAAGTGGAGTTGGTGCTGGGAATTGAGAACCAGTCGATCCACCAGTTCCATTCGCCTCGCTGAGGGTGGCCCCAGAAGTCCGCCCGCAAAAGTCGCAATCCCGCGACTGCGGAGTAGAAAGAGAGCCCCGGCCAGCAGCGCAAGTACGAGAATGGCGGCGGCGATTGGTTGTATCAGTTCCATACTTGCCTTCTCAGGCCGTTAGCGTTCTGTATTGAAATCCGTGATCCGGACTCCCATGATGCTCTCGATAATGACGATCTCGCCAAATGCCGCCAGCTTGGATCCCACAAAGATGTCGATATTCTCGCCAGCCGAACGAGTCATCTCGATGATGCTGCCTTCCTTCAGGGAAAGGACCTCGGAGAGCTTCATCCACCGCTGGTCGAGTTGAACTTCAACATCGATCAGGACGTCGCCAATGTGGGCGATTTCTTCCTGTGGCGTCATTGCGCTATCGCTTCAGACCAACTGTCTCCTGCATGATGTCGTCTTCGGTCGTGACCACCTTGGAATTGGCTTGGTAGCCACGCTCATAAGTGAGCAGGTTGGTGAACTCCTTGGCAATATCGACAGTCGAGGCCTCCAGCGCCCCGCCTGTGATCTGGCCTCGTGATCCGGTGCCCGGGATACCGATGGCTGGGAGCGAGCTGGCTGAAGTAACACCGAAAGTGTTGTCACCCAAGTCCTGCATCGAATCCGGGTTCAACACGGAGGCAATTGCGAGCTGCGCTACGGGGACGGCGTCCCCGTTCGAGTAGTGAGCCAAGATTTGTCCACTGGTGCCAATACTCATGTTGGTGAGCTGTCCCGACGGCGTTCCGTCCTGCGTACTGCCCAGATTCGCGGATGCTTGGTTGTACTGGGTCAGACTGGCGGTGCCGGTGTCGTCGTAAATCTTCCAGCTGATTGTGGTGTCCGACGAACCGTTGGCCAAGCCCTTCACGGCGACTGAGATTGGCCCATCAGTAGCAGAAGGAGTGGAAAGGTGCCCAGCCCCATCGAACACCAGGGTGCCGCTAGCGACACTGGTGGTGGTTGCGGGGCTGGGGGCAGCCGCAGCAGTCGTCAAATCCACTGATGGAATGGTTACAGCGTAGCTCCACGTGTCGGCGGCAGTCTTCGTGTACGTGATCGTCAACATGTGGTTATTCCCCTGCGAATCGACGATCGGCATTGGGGAACTGAAGGTTGCCGCAGAGGAGCCCACAGTCGCGCTGGCATTCAGGTTTGCCGTAACGGAATAGTTCGCGGTAGGCGTGGGCTGCCGCAGGCCAGTGATGGGTAGGATGACGTCCGTAACATTGCCTGTCGTGGTCAGCGTGCCGTTCTTGGCATTCCAGCCTTGGACGTACTGACCGCCCTGGGTTAGAAGTCTGCCAGTTGCATCAACCTTGAAATTCCCTGCCCGGGTAAAGACTTGGGGATTTGTCGGGGTCCTCAGGACAAAAAAGCCGTTCCCTTGGATGGCTGCGTCGAAAGGTTGGTTGGTCGATTGGATCGAGCCCTTTGAAAACGAGCGCGTGGTTTGCGCAACCGTGGAGCCTCCAACCTGGCTGCTGGTCGATTGCCCTGCGGTGGCGCCCAAGCTCTGATTGACCAGATCCTGGAAGGAAACACTCGTATTCTTGTACCCGTAGGTATTGAGATTTGCGAGGTTGCCGCTGACCACATCGATTGCAAGGGCGTTGGCATTCAATCCTGACAGGGCGTTTGAAAAAGTGGTTGACATGATGGCTAGACTCCCAAGGCGTTTAAGATCTTGTTGGCGGCACTCGATACGGTCGAGGAAATGCTGGAGGACGGGGTAGTTGTCGGCACCGTGGGGGTGCTCCCGCTCGGATCGGTACCCGTTGGTGCCGGTGTTGGCGCGGTGTTCTGGCGAATTCCGATGAGCTGCTCCAATTGGCTGTAGGAGGTCAGCTGCGATACGAACTGATTGCTGTCGGTCGGATTCAACGGATCCTGATTTTGTAATTGCGACACCAGCAGCTTCAGAAAGGTCTGCTCGTTTGCTAATGGGTCCAAGGTGGACGCGCTGGAGGAACTGTTGGGATCCTTGGCCGTCGTGGCCAGAGGAGACGACGATATTGCTGACACGGCGGAACTCATGCACCCTCCTGGGTCGTTTGATTCAACAGGCCACCGAAATCCTCAGCGCCAGCGCCCGGCGTGTCCTTCCGCCGCGGGTTCGGCGTTGCTTCCCGCTGGCGCTGATGATTTTCGCGGCTCTGGCCCGGCGTCCAAGCGTTGGCATCATACCCCGCATTGGACAACGTGCCGATGAGATCGTGGATACCATCCTGCAACTTGCCGTGCATGGATGGATCGTTGGAATGGACGGAGATGTGGACTTCACCCGAGCGTTCAGACAGGCGCAAGCGCACATCGGACAGTCCATCGGGAGTGAATTCCAGTGACACCGAGCGCAGCGGCGGCGAGGAGGCCTCCTTTGTTTCCGGTGGCACCGGTGCGGCGGACTCGGCCGGTTTCTCTGCAGATTGCGGCGTTTGGCGTTCCGATCGGGGTACTATTGGCTCAGCCGGTACAGCGAGGTGCGATTGTGATGGGATGGCAGGCGTTGCGGTTGAGGATGGTTCCACATTGTTCGTGGAGCTCGTGTCCGACTGTGATTGCGGCGCGTGCTGGATGTCGTCGGCATTTCGACGCTGGCCAAGATGCTCGACTACGGCCCTCATTTCGTCCTTGGTCGAGGGGTGCACCGAATTCTTTGGGCGGACCGCAAGTGGAGTCAGTTCACGCGTGTCGCCCTCGGAATTCTTCGCGTGGGCATCTGGATCTTGCCCGTCACACTGTCGAATCACGGTCAGCGCTGGCTGCAATGCATCGAACGTGGCCGTGTTTTCTGCATTGGGAGTTGTGGACGTGGGTGTAGCTGCAAGTTGGACGGATTCGGTCGGCTGTGTCGTTGATGTGTCCGTACGAGGAGCGACGTGGCTTTGACTTTTGTCACCGAAATGGATCTGGATGTGCAGCGCAGCCGGAGCAGTCAAGGTTTCGGGGCGGAGTTGGGGCGTCATGAGCGCGGTACCGGCTCGGGTAGCCACTGGTTCAGCGGCGTCGGAGGGAGTCAGAGTCAACCGGAGATTTGTTGCTTCTGGCTGATCGGCAGTCGTGGGGATAGAAATAGTGGATGGCATCGCGGCCGCCCCAAGTCCATCGTCGCCAGTTGGTCGCAACTTGAACTGGGGAACCAGTCCAATTCCGGTGCGCTTGGGTGTATCCGAACGGGGACTCGCAACCTTCGTCAGCCCCCGTAGAGTATCTGAGGTCGTCTCGTTGCGATCCTCCCATGGTTCCACGGGCTGGCCTAAATTGGTTCGAGGCTGGGTCTGGATCAGGCGTGAATCAGTCTGGGTTATAGATGGTCCTTGTGCGCTCGCGGGAGGCGTCGTTTGGATCGCTTCGGGCTGCACCAGTTCAGAGACAATCGCATCGAAGGTGGCGCCATCGACAGCGCCCTCGGGACTATCGGAGTGAACAGTTGGAGTTACAGTTGGCGCAATTAGGTGTGAACGAGCGGGCTGAATCCTTCCATTTCCTCTCGGTTGCGTTGTGCCATTCGCTTTCACTGGCAGCACGGGAAACGGCGTTTGAGGAACGGCAATGGCTGCGGGGCTAGTCACGCCACAATGCATTGCAGTTCATGGACCATTTGCAAGGACCTGCAAATTCAATCGGTTAGAAGGAATGTTGGTGGCAAAGTTTTGTCCACGCCGCTGGAACCGCCAATAGTTTGCCGGTCGGGTAAGCCTTCACATCTTGCTTATCGGCAGCTCCTCTATTAGTTTGAGTCACTTATGCGATTTCCCGGTTTCGGCCCGTGAACTGCATTGCAAATGTTCGCATCTATGGACAGCATTTCAGTAACGGCGGCCAGTGGAATGCGGGCAAGAATGGAATCGCTCGAGCTTCTGGCCAACAATCTTGCGAACATCGAGACTGGGGGATACAAGGCGGACCGCGAGTTTTACAGCCTGTATTCCGGCGCGGAGTCAAGCGCCGATCCACAAACCGGCGTCGGCGCGACGATGCCGGTAATTCAGAAGCACTGGACCGATCCGGCCCAAGGAGAACTCCGTACCACCACCAATCCGCTCGACTTAGCAATTGAGGGGGACGGCATGTTCGCGGTTCAGACACAACGCGGTGTCCGGTATACGCGGAATGGAAACTTTCGGGTTGATTCAGCTGGAAACTTGGTTACGATCGACCAGTTACCACTCCGTGCGGTCGGCGGAGGAAAGATTTCGTTGCAGCAAGGCGTTCCGGTTGAGGTCGAGACGAATGGGAGCATCTCACAAGGCGGTCGGGGCGTGGGCAAGCTGGAAGTCGTAACGTTCGCCGAGGGAGACGTGAATAAAGAGGGTGCGAACTACTATGCGCCTGTTCCAGGAGCGGTTCCAAGTGTTGCCAAAGGTTCCGTTTTGCAGGGAAAGCTGGAGTCTTCCAACGTGGCTGCTCCGGAATCTGCCGTTCGACTGGTTGCGATCATGCGTCAGTTTGAGATGCTCCAGCGTGCTGCGGGTATTGGAAATGAAATGAACAAACGGGCCCTCGATGAGATTGCCCGCGTGGTTGCTTGAAGCACGCCGCGTGTCGGACCCAAAAGGACATCATCATGATTCGTGCATTGTATAGCGCAGCAAGCGGCATGACCGCCCAGCAGTTGAATATCGACAACATTGCCAACAACTTGGCCAACGCCAATACGGCCGGTTACAAATCACGACGAGCACAGTTTCAGGACCTTCTTTACCAAAACATGGTTGCTCCCGGTTCCTCGGCTGGCCAGTCGACAGTGGTTCCTACCGGTTTGCAGTTGGGCTTGGGAACACGCGCCTCGTCAAACGAGATCGTATTCCAACAGGGTGATTTCGCAGCTACAAGCAATCCGCTTGACATGGTCATCCAAGGGCGCGGATTTTTCCAGATCAAGCGCGCGTCGGGCGAGACCGCGTACACTCGGGCTGGATCGTTCCATGTAGATCGTGATGGAGCGCTGGTGACCGCTGATGGCGATCAGCTTCAACCTCAAATCACAATTCCAGCGACGGCCCTGTCCACCAATATTGCGGCCGATGGTACTGTCACTTACACGCTTCCAGGCCAAACGCAGTCCCAGAACGCGGGACAGATCACCTTGGCGAACTTTCAGAACCCGGCCGGATTGAATTCTGTGGGCAAAAGTTTGTACCTGCCGACCGACGCCTCGGGTAGCGCCACGGTGGGTACGCCCGGGGGGAGCGAAGGATTGGGAAGTATCCAGTCGGGATACTTGGAGCAATCCAACGTGAGTGTAGTGGATGAATTCATCAATCTGATCACGAGCCAACGGGCATATGAGGCCAATTCCAAGGTCGTCAAGGCAGCCGACGACATGTACCAGCAAGTCAATAACATTACGAGGTAGACAATGCACTCCGCTTTTCGGGCTTTCCTTTGGGTTACCAGTCTTCCCTGTGTCGCTCTGGCGTGTAGTCCGGTAACTGCCGACCGGATTCTTGGGAGTGATCTGGCGGTTGCGGACCCGCGCTTGAATGCGCTGCCGCCATCGGTGGTGGTCGGTTACGCGCCGCTACCGGGCGTGAAGAGACTGTTCACGGTGGCTGATGTCGGTCGGATCGCGCGGATGCACAACATCGTGCTGGATGATGCTCACGAATTGTGTTTTGAAGTGCCGCTCCATGCTCTTTCGAACAGCGAAATGGTCATGGCCATGAGGCGCGTACTGCCTGACGGGACTCAGCTCGCAATCACCGATTGGCCCAAGATGGGCATACCGGGCGGAGACATTCTGTTTCCACTGTCGGGACTGGAGCCCGCCGAAATGAACGGCGCACAGATTTGGCGTGGTTTTGTCCAGTACAGCGGGACCCGGCGAACCTCGATTTGGGCGAGGGTTGAATTGCGGCAGAGTTTCCACGCTGTGGTGGCGACACGCGATCTCGTGGCGAACACAGTGCTGGATCCATCTTCAGTTCGCTCAGAAAACTGGACCGGTCGAATTCAACGGGAACCGGTAGCAAGGACGGCGTCGGACGTCATTGGAAAGGTGCTTGGGCGCGCAGTGAAGGCGGGCGAGCCATTTCCGCTGGCCGCAGTGGCCGCACCACCGGTGATCAGACGGGGCGAAACAGTTCGAGTGGAGGTGCGTTGCGGCCCCGCGAGATTGGCTCTCAGCGCTGTTGCAGAGCGGGATGGACGAAATGGCGAACTCATTGACCTACGAAATCCCTCCACGGGAAAAAGTTTTCGTGCAAGGGTCTACGGTGCGGGTGCGGTTCTAGACTTGGAGGCCGGAAACATGTTATGAGTCGAAAACTAGTTGCGCTGTTTTTGGCTATTCAGGCTACAGGAGTGTCCAACCCCGGCGTGAAAAAGAAGGCGAAGGTGCCAGAACCGACCTTGCTGGAACAGTACATTCGAAGCGCCTCCATTGCAACAGAGAAGGAGGGTGAAGTATCACCTGGCTCCATCTGGAGTCCGACATCGCGGTTGACCGATCTCGGTAGGGATCTCCGCGCCAGCCAAGTGGACGACGTCGTCACCATCGTGGTTTCAGAGTCGGTCAACGCGGTCGCGTCGGGTGCCAGCACCTCAGAAAGGGCATCTAGCGCCAACGCTTCAGTCAGTTCCCTTGCCGGCAAAAAGTCTGCAGCAGGAGCCTTGGCGAACTTGGCCGGGTTGTCTGGTGACCAGAAACTGAATGGGACTGGGACAACATCTCGAACCGCCACCCTGAATGCCACTTTGACTGCCCGGGTCGTGAAGGTTCTGCCAGGAGGACTTCTGTTGATCGAGGGAGACAAGAGTTTGCAAGTCAATTCCGAACAGCAGGTCATTAGCGTCCGCGGGATCGTTCGGACGGCTGATATTTCGACTTCCAACAGCGTTCCTTCTACCCAGATCGCCGATCTTGAGTTGAGACTGAATGGCAAGGGCGTCGTTGGTGACGCCATTCGGCGGCCGAATGTACTTTACCGGCTGCTATTGGGACTGCTACCGTTCTAAAACATCTATGATGCGATTCAGAGTCCTTTTAATTCCTTGCCTCAGCACACTTCTAAGTCCGTGCGGCTTCGCCGCCACTCGACTCAAGGACCTCGCGACGATCGAGGGTGTCCGGGAGAATCAGCTAATCGGATACGGTTTGGTCGTCGGCTTGGCGGGTACAGGGGACAAACGGACCACCATCTTCAGTACCCAAAGCCTTGCAAACATGCTGGAGCGCATGGGGGTCGCAATATCTGCAAACAATGTTCGTGTCCAAAACATGGCGGCTGTCATGGTGACGGCGTCACTACCGGCGTTTGCACAGCCGGGAACGAAGATTGACGTGACGACTGCGGCGGTCGGAGATGCGAGCAATCTTCAGGGCGGAATTCTCTTAATGACGTCGCTGCGTGGGGCCAATGGTCAGGTCTACGCAGTCGCTCAGGGGGCTGTGGTCACAGGGGGATTTGTGTCCGGGCGTGGCGGCTCATCCCAGACTGTAAACCATCCAACAGTCGGGCGAATCCCGAGCGGTGCTAGCGTGGAGCGGGCGGCCCCTTCGGTCGAGCCTACATCTATGGTGAGGTTGCAACTCCGAAATGGTGACTACGCGACAGTGGCGCGTGTATGTGCCGCAATCAATAAGAAGTTTGGGACACCACGGGAAGTGGCCAAGGCGGAAAATTCCACCGTGGTCAGCGTCGCACTCCCAGAGGGCTGGACCAACCGCATGCCGGAATTCATTGCTGACATGCAGGACTTGAGCGTGGATGTCGATATGGCTGCACGAATTGTGGTCAATGAACGCACGGGCACAATCGTTATCGGCAAGGACGTACGCATAGCACCGGTCGCAATTCTTCATGGCAACCTTTCAGTTGAGATCAAGACACGACTAGTCGTGTCGCAACCCGGTCCGCTTTCCAACGGAACAACCCAAGTTGTGCCCGAACAAACTATCAGCACCAAGGACGAGCCTGCCAAGAATGTAGTACTCCGCGATGGCGCAACAGTCGACGAACTCGTTCGCTCGTTGACCGCCATCGGGTCCACATCAAGAGATATCATCGCGATCCTGCAGAATTTGAGGGTGGCCGGAGCCCTCGATGCCGACTTGGAGGTAATCTGAGCCCAATAGACCATATGCTCTCCGCGCCTACGGGTCCGTTGAAGGCAAACAGCCAGCACCTCAAGGAAAGCGGCGCGGCAAAGGACTTTGAAGCGATCCTGGTAGCCCAGTTGTTCCAAGCATTCCGGGAAAGTGGCTCCGGATGGCTCGACGGCGGCAATGATTCGGCGTCGGATACCGCGTTCAGCATGGGCGAACAGCAATTGGCAAAGAGCATTAGCCACGGAGAAGGATTCGGGATAGCCAGAATCATCGAACCGGCACTGAACAAGTCGAACAGCCCCACAGAACTCACGCCCTAAACGCGTGGCCATTAGATGTGGCCACCTTCCCCGGCGCCCAATGTGTGTTGCCACCCAGCGAACCGCTAGACTGCAGCGTTACGGTCTCCCACGCTTCCAATAACGTCGACAGGAGCCCCAAGACTTCCGCGAGGGGCGCATCAACTTGATGAAGGTTCGCATATACGAGTTGCCCTTGCATATAGGCATAGAGATCCAGCAAATTGGACCCAACGCAACCCCGTTCATCAGCCTGAATACTGCACGCCAACTCGGCAAGGACGGCCCAAGCCTTCTCGATCGACCGCGATCGTTCAGCAATTCTGCGTGCCACCAAGTGCTCGCGGGCATCTCGTATACAGCGGGTGGCGTGCCTATAGAGAAGGCATATCAATTCGAGGGGAGTGGATGCCAAAATCTTTTGTTCGACGTATGGGCTCATTTTTGTTGCTGCGCTCGATCCGCGGACCTATCGTCCGTACATGAGTCTTATCGGCAGATTCGCGAAGCGACTTGAGGCCAATCCACCAAAAATCTTTTCACACGAACCCTAAACTTCCTCCCCACATCCGTCGATAGACAACCGGGAGGAAATTATGACAGCAACAATGCCTTTGGATGTACTGATTGTGGATGACTCTGCCGCAATCCGAAAGATACTCCAGCGCGTGCTCCGGCAAACCGATCTACCGCTGGGTGAGATCCATGAAGCGGGTGATGGGACCGAGGCCGTGGACATCCTCAAGACCCGAAGCTTCGGTTTGATCCTTTCGGACATCAACATGCCGCAGATGGACGGGCTTCAGCTACTGGCCCGCGTAAAGGAGATGGAACATATGAAGAACGTCCCCGTCATCATGATTACGACTGAGGGCGGTCAAGGAAAAGTCATGGAGGCCGTCCAACTGGGGGCAACCGGCTACGTGAGAAAGCCCTTTACGGCTGAACAGATCAAAGAAAAGCTGGCTGGCCTAATGTAAAAGAGGGGCCTACAAGCCCCTCTTCCTCACCGCCAGCTGTTCCTAAAAGCTCTGATCAACGACCTGCCACGCCCATCCATGTGCGCGTCCAGAAGTCGATCATCACAATAAACAGCAGCATCAACAACCACACAATTCCGATGCCCACGATCATCTTGGTCAACTTCGTGCCGTACTTAACATGCATGAAGAACAGAACAACCAAGGAGGCCTTAAACACAGCAATGGACAAAGCAACAGCGACGTTGAGCGAACTGGAACCGAGGTCTTTTGTCGATATCCAAGCAGTAACCCACGTGAGCACGATCAGAGCGGTGAATACCGCAAAGTAGACACTTTTGGGAACTACGTGATGTTCTTCGTGCGCAGCCATTAGAGCAAGCTCCTCCCCGTACGGTCGATCAGATAGAGCAGCGGGAACAGGAAAATCCAGACAATGTCCACGAAGTGCCAATAGAGCCCAAACATTTCAATGGGCGTGTACCACTTCTCAGTAAACTTACCGCTCCAAGCCTGCCAGATCAGCACCAAGAGTACCCCGAACCCGATGATCATGTGCGACGCATGCAATCCGGTCATTCCAAAGTACAGAGCAAAGAAGAGTGGAGTATGCACTTCGTCATGACAGCCCTCACACTCAAAATGGTCCCCTGGAATCTCATGATGGACCCATTTGTCGTGGTACTCATAAGCCTTAACGCCCAGAAACGCACCACCCAAGAGTAAGGTCGCAACCAAGAACCCGACCAAGAGAATTCTCTTACCCTTAGAAGCCGCATGAACGGCCAACGCCATCGTTAAGCTACTGCAAATAAGAACCGTGGTGTTGAAGGCACCCAACCACAGGTCGGTCTTATTGCTCGCCGAAGCAAACGCCTCAGGGTACCATTGACGATAGATGAAGTATGCAAGGAAAAGGCCACCGAAGAACATCAATTCGGTCAGCAAAAACACCCACATGCCAATCGTCGCAGAATCCTTCTGCTGTTCGTGGCTCTCGAAATGGTGCCGAAGTTCGCCATAGCCTGGATGGCTATGTGCGGCGGCCTTGGTGGCAACTGCCGTATGACTAGCCAACGTGCGTTACCTCCTGTGTGGTCAGCGTGAGTGCTGTATAGTCGTAGGCTTCAGTGGTCACCACTGGTGTTACCTCAAAATTCTCGGTAGGTGGAGGTGAGCTCGTTTGCCATTCCAACCCGGTAGCACCCCAAGGATTTGCCCCTGCCGGTTCACCATTCTTGATGGACCAGATCAAGTATATCGCGGGAATCAGATAGCCCAACCCGAGGACCGATGCACCAGCCGACGACAGCACATTGAATACCTGAAACTCCGGTGGATACACGTGGTATCTCCGGGGCATACCTAGGTACCCCAAAATGAACTGCGGGAAAAACGTCAGGTTAAACCCTACAAATGTCAATATTGCAGCAACGGTAGCCCATGCTCGGGGATACATGCGACCAACAATCTTAGGCCACCAAAAGTGAATACCGGCTTGGTAACCCATGATCGCCCCGCCGACCATCACGTAGTGGAAGTGGGCAATCACAAAATAAGTGTCGGTCAAGTGCACGTCGAGCCCCATTGCGGCAAGGAACAAGCCGGTCAAACCGCCCACGGTGAACAGTCCGATGAAGCCGATTGCATAAAGCATGGGGGCCTCAAGCCGCACCGAACCCTTGTACATGGTAGCCGCCCAATTGAACACCTTGATGGCAGAGGGGATGGCGACAATATAGGAAAGAATCGAAAAGACCATTCCGGCGTACGCGGACTGGCTGGACACATACAAATGGTGGCCCCAAACGAGAAATCCGAATACCGCGATAGCAACGCTAGAAAAGGCTATAAACGTGTATCCAAAGGGCTTCTTGGAGGAAAAGGTCGATATTACCTCTGAGATCACGCCCATTGACGGCAAGATCATGATGTAGACGGCCGGATGCGAATAGAACCAGAACAGATGCTGGAACAGAACCGGGTCACCACCATACGCAGGGTCGAAAAAGCCGATGTGCAGCCCACGCTCCAACATAAGCAGGAACAACGTGACGGCTATCACAGGAGTACCCAAAATCATGATCACGCTGGTGGAATAGTGAGCCCAAACGAACAGGGGGAGCCGGAACCAAGTAAGCCCGGGGGCGCGCATCCTGTGCACCGTGACGATGAAATTCAAACCCGTCAGAATTGAGGAGAACCCGTTGATGAATGCCGCCAAGGCCGTTAACACAACGTAGCCATTTGAATAGCTACTGCTGAACGGCGTGTAGAATGTCCAACCGGTATCGACACCACCTGACAGCAGAACGATTACACCGAACGTACCGCCAAGCATGTAAACGTACCAACTGATCAGGTTAATTCGAGGGAAAGCAAGATCCTTGGCACCAATCATCAGCGGGAGTAGAAAGTTACCCAAAATGGCTGGGATTGATGGGATCAGGAAGAAAAAGATCATGATGACCCCGTGCATGGTGAACACCTTATTGTAGGTGTTGGAATCCATCAGGTCACCGGCTGGCGTCGCGAGCTCCAAGCGTATCAGCACAGCCATCAGGCCGCCTACCACAAAAAAGGCGGAGACAGCGATCAAATACAAGATCGCGATGCGCTTATGATCCTGGGTCAGCAGCCAACTTCTGAGGCCGTGTTCCGCGTTCAGGTAATTCTTTGGTTCCTTAACTGGTGGAGTCGCCGTAGTCATTCTCGTATGTCTTCCACTGCCTGCGATGCTTGCTCTGTCACTCAACTTCACGACCCTACCTAGCCACTCCGCCGGAGCCCGGCAGCGGTAACGCTACTCCCGGTTTGGAAATCGCGGCCTTTGCCGGATCGGCGGTCTGCACAGGCAAAGGTGTTGCTTGGTTGATAACGCCATTCTTCGCTCCAAGTGATCGGATATACTCGATCAACTTGAGCATACCGTCCTCCGTGATGAGGCCCTTGAAGGTCGGCATGTAGTCATCAAAACCCGCGACAATCTTGGACTGGGGATACAGCACGGACTCACGGATATAGGAAGCGTCAGCCTTGACCTGCTTGCCATCCTTGAGTTCGACCGTGGATCCAAACAGGCCAACCAAGTTGGGGCAACGCCCGTTTTGGTTGTTCACGATGCTGGCGTGGCAATTGCCGCAGCCAAGTTGGTTGAACAAGGCCTGACCTTGCTCCGCCATGGAGCCCTCGCCCCCTCCCGCACCCAACCATGTGTTGTAGGCGGATTCGGTCATCACGGTCACAGTTCCGATCATCCCCGAGTGCTTAGTTCCGCAATACTCGGCACAGAATATATGGTAGCTACCCACCTTCGTCGCTCGGAACCATTCCGTGGTATACCGCCCGGGCAGCACGTCCGCCTTTGTGCGGAAGGCTGGAATAAAGAAGTCATGAATAACGTCTTCGGACGTCATAGTCAACTTGACATTGCGGTTGACCGGAATGTGGAGCTCGTTAATTTCCCGAGCGCCCTCCATGTGCTGAATCTTCCACATCCATTGTTTGCCCGTGACGAAGATTTCCATCGAGTCCACGGGCGGCCGGGCCTCGGTGAAATAAATGCTAATACCCCAAACGAACATGATCATGGAGAGCCCCAATGGGATCGCTGTCCACACGACTTCCAAAAGCATTGCGCTCAGGCTGTGGTCGTCATATGGGGCATAGACTATGTTCTCGCCCGGACGATGTCGATACTTGTATGCAAAATACACTACGAGGAATGCAATGAGCAGCGAGAAAAACGCGCTGACCAGCACCATGAACGCGTAAAACGCATCCACGTGACCGGCAATACTCGATGCCGCCTCGGGGAACAACTCGAAACTTTTCGCTTCCAGCATATGTGATTAGGCGGTGTAACTAGGCGGCCCGACTCCCTTTCTGCCGGCTCTCCCGCCGCAGCATGATCAACACAAATCCCCCCAGTGTGAACACTGTAGCTGCTCCCGCAAACTTTAGAAGCCCGAGTGCGTAGGGCGTATATTTCGCCGCATGCGGGTCAAAGTGGTAGCAAAAAAGGAGTACTTGGTCGACCGGATTACCGATCTTGTTGTTCGAGGCTTCAACCAGCGCCAGACGCATGTCTTTCGGCGAATAGTCAATGCCGTAAAAATACTTCGACAAACGACCCTCAGGCGTTATCAGGTAAATCGCGCTGGCGTGCGCATACTGCGCGGTATGGGCGTCCCAGACATATCGGAAGCCTACCGCCTCAGTGACGCGTTTTACAGACGCCAAGTCACCCGTCAGGAAATGCCACCCGACTGCGGTCTCGGGATGGCCATAGCTGCGCATGTATAGCGCCTTTTTGTTTCGCGCCTGGACTGCTGTCTCTCGAGAATCAAAACTGATTGCCACGACATCGTAATCTTGACCAGGGTTGAAGGTAAGCACCTTGGCCGCCCTCACAACACCATTAAGGATTTGAGTGCACAACATCGGGCAATCGTAGTAAACAAGTGCCAAAACCACAGGACGCTTGCCAAAATACGATCCTAATGGAACCGTGCTTCCGGACTCATCCCGGAACAACGAATCTAACGGAAGCTGTGAGTTGAGCTTTTGCTCGATCGTTACGCCCTTCAGCGAGACGGGCCGGTCCCCGCCCTTCATGTTCAAGAGGTCTTGGGCCGGAACGCCTCGAGGGCCACTAATCTGAACACCAGCGCCCAACTCGCCGGGCGTGCTGGGTGACTGGACACCCACTTGAGCGAGCCCGAGGCGGGAACTCACGCCAAGCCCCCCGCCGAGCAACACCAAGCCGCAAAGCGAAATGTACTTCTTATGCGTCATCTGCCCTTATTGAGAAATTTTTTCCATCGTTCGACCGCCGTTAGCGTCCGACGGGATGAGCCGGAACCCGCCACTTTCACCACCTGCAGCACTAACCTTCGACGGGAGGCCTGTTTGGGCGACCATATCTACGGCGAGAGCTATTGGAATTCGCGCTATGCCTTTTGTTGGATCGAGCAGACCGTAGCCGTTCAGGATAGTCGCCTCATCGGAAAGCATCTGGACGAGTTCAACACGGGGAGCCACTGGCGCTGGTAGTGGTTCTTTGCCTCGCCCGTTGCCTAGCTGCGCGGCTGCAGGCGGCGCCACAATACCCGATAGCCGTGGCTCTGGCGGGAGCTGCATGCGCTGTGATTGCATCGGAGATGTGGTCATAGCAGATGCGTTGTCGGCACGCTTGGCAAGGAACTGAAACATAGCCCACATCGCGAACACAACAACAACGCAGGAAATGAACAGTCCCAAGCCGAATGCGGTGATTTGAAATATATCGATGTCCCCACGCTCGTGGGAGACATGGGGATTGGTGTCAGCGGCGTCGCCGGGATCGTTGGTGTGTTTAGTGTGATCTGCCATGGTTCAACGCTTTCTGCAAATCCGGAGCTCCCAACGGCAATAGTGGCATGACCGGAAGATTTCTGTAAAACAATGCCATCCAGAGACCGCCGAAACCCAAGGGTGCGGTAATATCCAGCCAAGATAATGCGAACTTGGGGGCTTGCCAACTCGTGAAGTTTGGCTCCACCAGCGAGAAGACGTCAACGGCGTGTACCACTACTAAATAGATAGCTACTGCCCGAATAAAGGCTGGATTTCTTTTTGCCGGTTGGGAGATCAGCAATAGGAACGGCAGGATGAAATGCCCAAACAGCAATATCATTGCGACCCAGCCCCAGCCTCCATTCCAGCGCTTAATGTACCACACGATTTCCGTCGGCAAATTGCCGGACCACGTAATGATCAGTTGGGAAAAATTCAGATAAGCCCACATCATTACCATTGCGAAGAGCAGTTTACCCAGATCGTGATAGTGTCGGGACGTGAGACCGTGCCTGAGCGGTTCCTCTTGCTGGAGGATCGTGGTATTGGCAATAATGATGGCCAGCGCCGTGAGAACCCACCCGATGATCATCATGAATCCGTAGATCGTTGAGTACCAGTAGGGCTCCAAGGTCATCATGAAGTCTACGGAGCAAAACGTCATCAAAATGAAGAAAATCAACACTCCCGGTGCACTGTATTTCTCTAGAAGCGCGGAGATGGCTGTGGATTTGGTTTCGTCTTCCTTCTTGGATAACGATGTTAGCAACCAAGTCAAGCCCATTAGGAACGCCGAGTAGATCAGTGTTCGACCCACGAGAAACGGATAGTTCAGATACAAAGCCTTTGCCTGGATCACTTTGTCGGCTGTGCCCGCCGGGGTGGTCCACCAGTACAGATGTTTGCTCCAGACCAGCAACGGAACAAACCCGAAGCACATCACGTACAAAGTCTTGGCACCGGCCTCACATTGGCGGCGAATGATGATGCCCCAAGCTCCCCCAGTGAGGAACTGAGTCATGAGGATCAGTAAACTGGCGGCACCGACACCGAACCAGAGCCAAAATCCGATCAAATAAGAGCGCAGAAATTGCTCCAGGCTGCCACCTGGCAAGAATATGCCGCTTACCGTTAGGCCGAGGAATACAAGGCCTATAAACGCCGCTATAGTTGAGTTCCGCTTCAGCGTCTCGGCGAGTTGCGGGGCGGTTGCGTAGCTTTGGTCCGTCGTCGTCATTTTCTCTCTGGCTGATTGGACTTGCGTGCGCCGACGCCAATTGCGCCGGGAACACCCGCAGGTGTGGCCGGCTCTGCCGGGAAGTTGTAGAAATCGGAATCGTTTGGAACCAAGGGTTGGGCGGCCATCGCTGCGCGCATTTCGGGGCTAAGCGCTGTCGATGCTCCCGGGACCTTGGCCCGCGCGTCTGGGGAGAGTTGAGCCAGCGGTGCGTTTTGGCTGTATTGAAGCGCCCGGATATACGCGGTGATAGCCCAACGATCCCTAGGCTGGACCTGGGATGCATAGTTCAGCATCGCACCGTAGCCGTTACTGATAACGTCGAAAATGTGGCCCACCGGTGCGGCCCGCAGTCTGTCGATATGGTACGAAGGCGGTTGCTTGAAACCTCGCCGCACGATCATACCTAAACCGTTCCCGATGCGACCGTGACAGGGAGCACAGTAGATATCGTACCGTTGTTGGCCGCGGAGGAGGAAGGCCTTGTCGATCGAAACCGGAAATTCGACGATATCATCACCGGCAGCGTCCTTTCCCGAATAGAAGGCAGTGTCCTCATTCAGAGTCCCTCGGGCGATCGTTCCCTCTAGCTCGGGACGTCCTGCCCTTCCGTCAGCAAAGAATTCGCTCACCCGTTGCGGTTTGTACTTCGGCTGGTCGTGCATGTCCTGGCGGCACGCAGCCATTACAAAACTCGCTGTAGCCAATACCAATGCGGTGCGGAGGTTGAAACTGGCGATCACTGTGCCACCTCTGCGATTTCCTCTGGGTTGAGGCTCAACAGGAATGCCTCAGTAGCTGACCGGTCAAACTTTTGGTCTTCCGATTCTATGCACAGGAAAAACTTGTTTCTAGACGCATTGACGAAACGGTCGACATTGAATACCGAGTGGTACGGTGCCGGGAGACCGTTCATGATGAGCATGCTGAATGCCGCTGTGAGGCCCCCAATTAGAATGGTGCACTCGAAAGTCACCGGTATGAACATTGGGATGCTGATTAAGGGGCGTCCGCCAATATTGAGGGGCCAAGCGACCGAGGATACCCAGGACGCCAAGCTGAATCCGCCGATGCATCCCAGCAAACCACCAACCAGCGTACATTGAGACACACGATTATCATGAAGATCCATGGCTTCGTCCAGCTCGTGGATTGGGTACGGTGTGTAGGCGTCGAACTTTGTGAATCCAGCAAGACGGGTTTTTCGGGCGGCTGCCACAAGCTGGCCGGGTGTTTCAAATTCGGCCATTAAGCCATGCAGTGGTGTGGACAATGTTTGGTCTGAAGCGTGGACGCTCATTGGGCAACCGGCTCCTTTACCCGTGCCCCGGGAAGGAGCATACGCAATTCGAAAATTGTAATCATGGGCAGAACGCGGACGAACAAAAATAGAAGGGTCATAAACAGGCCAAGTGTACCCGTATAGATGGCCCAATCCCAGATGGTTGGCCAGTACATCCCCCAGCTCGACGGGAGGAAATCACGGTGCAAGCTGGTGACGACAATTACAAATCGTTCCAACCACATTCCAATATTGACTACAATTGAGATACACCAAAGAATTCCCGGACTCGTGCGAACCTTCTTGGACCACAGGAATTGCGGCGTAATGATATTGCAGAGGATCAGCATCCAATAGAAAGGTGCATAGGGCCCGACCATTCTATTCCAAATCATGAAGCGCTCGTAGGTGTCGGCGCTGAAGTAGCCGAAGAAGGCTTCAAAACAGTAACCGTAACCCACAATCAGCGCGGTCGCCAGTGTGACCTTCGCCATGTTGTTCAAGTGGCGCATGGTGATAATGTCGTCCAGACCGTAGAATTTACGTACGGGAATCATGAGCGTCAAAACCATTGCGAAGCCGGAGTAGATCGCACCGGCCACGAAATATGGTGGGAAGATGGTCGTATGCCAGCCCGGAATAATGGAGACGGCGAAGTCGAAACTGACTACGGTGTGGACCGAAACAACCAGCGGCGTCGCCAGTCCAGCCAACAACAGAGAGGCTTTCTCGTAGCGCTGCCAGTGGCGTGCGGAGTTGCGCCACCCCATCGACAGAGCACCGTATATAACTTGGGAAGTCTTGGTTTTCGCAGAATCCCGAAGCGTCGCCAAATCGGGCAGCAAGCCTACGTACCAAAAGACAGCCGAGATTGTGAGGTAGGTGGTTACCGCGAAGACGTCCCAGAGAAGCGGGCTTCTGAATTGCGGCCACATTGCCATCGTATTCGGCAAAGGTAGAAGCCAATACGCCAACCAGGGGCGACCCGTATGTAATACCGGAAACATACCGGCGCACATCACCGCAAAAAGAGTCATCGCTTCCGCGAAGCGATTGATGGCGTTGCGCCACGATTGGTTCAGCAATAAAAGAATTGCCGAAATCAGCGTGCCCGCGTGACCAATGCCGATCCACCACACAAAATTGATGATCGCGAAGCCCCAACCTACAGGGATGTTAATACCCCACACCCCGACACCCTTGATCAGAAGCCACGTGGCACCAGCCATCAAATTCTGCAGGACAGCGAAGGAAATCAAAAGGCCGAAAACCCAGCCCAGAGTAATCTTTCGCCGAAGCACGATTCCACCGACTTTGTCCGAAACCGACGCCAAGCTGTGGCTCTCGTCGATAACAGTACCCACGTGAATTTCGTCAGGCAGTTCAACCGGTTGCAACATGTGTTAGCCTTCCCTCCCGGTTCCCAACTCCGGATTCGGGTTGCGGATGTCCGCCAAGTAGGTGGTGCGCGGACGGGTGTTCAATTCACCAAGCAGGGAATAGTTCGTTTTCTCTCGCTTCCATCGGGAAACTTTGCTATTGGGGTCATTCAAATCGCCAAAAGCAATTGCTTGGGACGGGCAGGCGGCCTCACAGGCCGTAACAATGTCGCCATCCTTCACCCGACGGTCTTCCTTTTCAGCAGTGATCTTGGCGTAGTTGATACGTTGAATGCAATATGTGCATTTCTCCATCACGCCACGGCTGCGCACGGTGACATCGGGATTCCTTTGAAGCTTGAGGCTCTCAGTCTCCCAGTCGTTGTACATCAGGAAGTTGAAGCGGCGAACCTTGTATGGACAGTTGTTGGAGCAATACCGGGTGCCCACGCAACGGTTGTAGACCATGTTGTTCAGGCCCTCTGCATCGTGTTCGGTTGCCGCAACCGGGCACACGATTTCGCAGGGCGCATTCTCGCAATGGTGGCAGCCCACCGGCTGGAAGAAGGCCTCTGGGTTGTCCTCGCCGCCGCTATAATAGCGGTCAACCCGTATCCAATGCATCTCGCGGGTTTTTAGGACTTGCGCCTTGCCAGTTACCGGGATGTTATTTTCGGCTTGGCATGCGACTACGCAGGTATTGCAGCCCGTACAACCACTGAGGTCGATTGCCATGCCCCAGGCGTAACCTTTGTACTGCCAATCCGATGGCAGTACGGTCAAGCCGCTATTTGGAGTCTCGCTCATCTTTTGGATGGCGAGCGGGTCTTTCCGCAAGGTTTCGGCGGAAGTAGACTTTACGGGCTCACGGCCTTCCATCGCGAAGTGGTGTTGGACGGCAGCCAATTCAAACTTACCGTCCAATTTAGTGATTTTGGCACCGGTTGCGAACGTTGAGTTGGCTGCAGATCGGATGACATTGGCGTTGAATCCAGCGCCGTTGCCCGCTCTACCGGAGCGGGTACGACCGTACCCCAATGCGATGGCAACTGAACCTTCAGGCTGCCCGGGTACGATCCAAACGGCACCCTCAACCTTTGAGGCACCGATTGCAACTTCAACTCGTGATTCGTTCTCGACGCTGAGTTCTTTCGCCGTCTTCGGACTCACCAGTACAGCGTTGTCCCATGTCAGCCTAGTTACAGGACGGGGAAGCTCTTGGAGCCAAGCGTTATTTGAGTAGCGGCCGTCCAGGACGTAGGGATCAAAGTGGAAGGAGACCTGATGACCTGAAGTGGTCAACCCGCCGCTCACAGGGGGCAGCTTTGCATCAGCCTTGACAGCCGACAGAGCCGAATCTTTGATCAAGCCGTCGTGAATACTGTGTTTCCACCATGTTTCGAGGTCGGGTCCCGTGTGTTTTGCCGTCCAGTAGTCGCGGAGAATTTGGTACCCGGATTTATCTGGCACCTCAGTAAATGCAGCCAGGATCTCGTGCGCGGATTTGCCGCCGTAAAGGGGCGAAATCAGCGGTTGCATGAGTGTCATCGTGCCGTCGTATGCCGGGGCGTCACTCCACTGTTCGAACGCGTGGGTTTCGGGGACTAGCCACTGGCATACTTCCGAAGTTTCGTCATCGTAGAGGCCGAGACGGACACGGGTT
>CAIYDY010000108.1 GCA_903925015.1 uncultured Acidobacteriia bacterium | reverse complement strand
TCGCAGTTGGGCGTAGTGCTCCAAGAAACGTTTCTCTTCGATGGCACCATCCGCGACAACGTGATGTTCTCGCGCCCTGAGGCCACCGAGGAGCAATTTCTGGAGTCCTGCCGCATCGCCCGCGTGGACGAGTTCGCCGTCCGCCAGGAGAACGGCTACGACACGATTGTCGGCGAGCGCGGCGTGAAGCTATCGGGCGGCCAGCGGCAACGGCTGTCAATTGCCCGCGCCATCTTGGCCGACCCCCGGATTCTGATCCTCGACGAGGCAACGTCGAGCCTGGACTCCGAATCAGAAGCGATGATCCAAGAGGGGCTGGCCCACTTGATGCAGGGCCGGACCACCTTCGTGATTGCCCACAGGCTTTCCACCATCCGCCGGGCCAACCAAATTTTGGTGATTGAGGCCGGTGAAATCACCGAGCATGGCACCCATCCGGAACTGTTCGCACTGCGTGGCCGTTACTGGGAGATGTATACCCGCCAGCACGCTTTGGACGAAAACTTGTTCCTCGCGCCCGGCGAAGGGGACTCCATTCCGGAGGCAATACCGGCGGTACCGGCGCGCGTTTAGTATCCTGAAGGCATGCAGGTTTTGCAGGCGGGTCGTTTCAAACTGATTCTGTTGGAGATAGACGCCGCGACTATTTCGGCAGTGGCGCAGCAGGCCGGGTTTGAGGCGCGTATCAAAGAAACGGCTGTGGCGATGACGGTGGACCTGATGGCACCCAAGGAGGTGCCGGTCCTCTTGTTCGACGCGGCCGATCCGGCCAATCTGGGGTGGTTCTCCCGTTGCCAGTTCTACGTGGACGGACGCAGCGGAATGGTGATGCAGACGCCGATCCAAGTTGGGAACCGTCGGGACCGCTCGGGCCGCAACTTGGCGCATTCGCTGCGCGTTCGCATCGCCAAGGAACTCCCGGCAACGTTTCGCCTCCCCGGTCGGCAAGCACTCACCGAACAGGTGTTCTACATGATGTTCAACAACTTCCTACAGGCTTTGACGAAGACGGGTGTGGCCGTGTGCGGGGGTTCGGCAGTGGTGCCGCTCGCTGGACGCACGGAAGCCCCCGGCGCGAGAAACTAGATCGGGACACTGTAAATCAGAAAGGCCTCCCCGCAACTTGCGTTGCGGGGAGGCCTTTTTCTCGTGTCGAATCCGTCTGTCTAGTTCGAAACCGCGATCGTCGCGACTTGACTGCTTGTGCCACCGACCGTGACCTGCACGGGAATTGCCGAACCGGGGGCAAAACCGGTCGGAATTTCCGTCACAATCCGGGTGGTGCCGGATACCATGCCTGGCGCACCGGAGACGAAATCAACCACAGCCGGTAAACCGCCAATCGTCACGCTCAGGGGCTGGACAGGTGCGGGCTGGCTGTTTCCAGTCGGGTAAATGGCACCGTCGACGCCGACGGCATTCGTCTGACCAGCGCCGGTAATGTAGAACGTGACGATGCTACCCACCAGCGCCGGATTCGATACGCTGTTCCTGGTGCCGTCGGAATTCAAGGCGGTCGCCTGCCCCGCCCCCGAGCCATCGGCGGTGAACATGCCGGGTGCGCTCGCATAAACCGGAACCGTCGTCACATTCGACGTCTTGCCTTGGTACTGAACGGCGACGTTCGCACTGAATAGACCGTCCACACTGAAGGGGACAACGGCGGAAACCATCGTCGCCGAGGAGTACAGAATTGGTGCGGCTTTGCCGTTTATCATGACCGTAGTGCCACCGAGCGTGGTCGGCAGAGCGGCACCGGACGGAGCCGTAACCATGGCCGCCGGGCCCAAGCCCGCTCCAAAAATGACAATCAGTTCGCCGGGAGCCACCGGATACGTCGAGTCGCCCGATCCCGAAACCGGAGGCGCAAATCCCTGCAGCGTCGCCGAGTTGGCAATCGCGCCAATCGAGAAGCCGACAGGCGAAAGCTGGCGGATCACCGCGTTGGCCGCATCGGCGACAAACACGTTGCCAGCCGCGTCCACAGCCACGCCGTAAGGGAGGTTGAACTGCGCAGCCGTAGCCGGCCCGCCATCGCCCGACCACCCGGAAGTGCCGTTTCCGCCGATCCAGAGCCGCGTATTGCCGCCCGGGAGTACCTTTTGGACAGTATTGGTGCGGTAGTCGGCAAAGTAAATCACGCCCGCCCCGTCGATTGCGAAATTCTGTGCCACAAAGTTCGTAAGGTAGGTGCTGATCTTGCCGTCGGTTCCAACCTTGCGGATGCTGCTGGTACCGATGTCGCCGATAAACACATTGCCCACCGCATCCACGGCCACCGAATGCGGCAGTTCCAGGAATGCCTTGGTGGCGACACCGCCGTCACCGGGGGCGGCGCCGAAAATCGAGTAGCCGACGCCAGCGACGGTCGAAATACGACCGGTGGACATTGTGATTTTACGGACGGTAGCGTTGCCGTAATCGGCAATGTAGAGGTCACCTTTGGAGTCGAGCGCGAGGCCCGCCGGAAAGTACAGTGACGCGTCGTTTGCCAATCCGCCATCGCCCGCATAGCCGCGGCTGCCGTTGCCAGCAAATGTGGAGATGTTCCCAGAGGCGTCGATCTTGCGGATCCGGCTGTTCAGTGAATCGGCGATGTAAACCGACCCGTCGGCCGCCACTGCAACATCGAGGACGTTGGAAAGTTGGGCGCCAACCGACGTCCCGTCACCCGAAAAGCCGAGCGAGCCGTTACCGGCGATCGTATTCACGATGCCGTTTTTGGTTACCTTCCGGACCGAGTAGTTGGAGAAATCCGTGATGTACAGGCTACCGGCCTTGTCCACGGCGATGCGGATCGGGTTGGTGAACTGCGCCGAAAGCGCCGGACCACCGTCCCCGGACCAGCCAGGTGAACCGCCCGATCCGGCCACGGTCGAAACAATATATTGCTGGCCAAATGCGCTGAACGAGGTGAATGCTACACCGAGCGCGATGCGGCGGAAAACGGGATAAAGGCTGCTCATGAATTCCAAGTATGTAGTTGACGGCTAACAGGCCAAACGCGTTTCCACACAAGGGGCTGTGAAAATACCGACCAATCTGCGATCATACCAATCGAGCTATGGCGCAACTGTTTGCCGGTACTTCCGGCTTCTCCTACCCCGCGTGGAAACCGGATTTCTATCCCAAGGACCTGCCCGCAAAGCGCTTCTTGGAGTTTTACGCGACCCGTCTGAATTCCGTCGAGGTCAACTACACCTTCCGGCAACTGCCCTCGGCGAGCACGCTCGAGGGCTGGCTGGCCCAGACGCCACCCGGCTTCGCGTTCGCCTGCAAGGCGCACCAGAAATTGACGCACATGCTCCGGATGAAGGACAGCGACGGCTTCACGGAAGTCTTCCTCCGCGCACTGGAACCACTCCGGGCGGCTCGCCGCCTAGGTCCCATTCTGTTCCAGTTCCCGCCGACCTTCGCATGCGACACAGGGCGCCTGGAAGGCTATCTACCGATGCTCCCGAAGGATATCCGGTTTGCATTTGAGTTCCGCCACGCATCCTGGCTCAAGGACGAGGTCTACGGGATGCTGGCCGACCGCAACATCGCATTGTGTTTCGCCGAATCGGACCGGCTGGCGATCCCGCACGTCTTCACTTCGGACTTCGGCTATTTCCGTCTCCGCAAGGGCGACTACAATCCAGAGGCCCGAGCCAGAATCTCCGACCAGGTTCAGGGCCTGCTCGACGCCGGCCGCGATGCCTACGTGTACTTCAAGCATGAGGACGACCCCAACGGTGCAATCTGGGCCGAGGAATTGCTGGCGAGCCTGTAAGCACGCGGATTTTTGAACCGAACGTTCAGAAAAACTGAATCGTTAACGCTTCCCCCGATTGTTGCGGTCTGTTAACTTGGTGGGTTATGGCAAGAAACTTTACCGATCTGACCGGGCGCGTCGCGGTGGTCGTCGGCGGAACCTCTGGAATCGGCAAGAGCATGGCGATTGGTCTGGCGCAGGCGGGAGCCGACGTGATCCCGACCGGTCGACGGGAGGCCAACGTGCAGGAAGTGTGCGGATTGATCCGAGGTGAAGGTCGGGAGACGCTGGAATGCGCCTGCGACGTCTCCGACCGGGCCTCGGTGGACGCTTTCCGTGATGCGGTTGGCGAGAAATTCGGCCGCGTCGACATCCTGCTCAACGTGGCTGGCCGGATCAAGCGCACCCCCACCAAGGACATCTCAGAGGACGAGTGGAACGGCATCATGGACACCAACGTGACCGGTACGCTGCGGGCCTGCCAGGCCTTCTACGAACTGCTGCTGGCGAGTGGTCACGGCCGTGTGATCAATATCGCTTCACTGAACTCCTACGTGGCCCTGTACGAAGTGGCGGCCTACGCGGCGTCGAAGTCCGCCGTCCTGTCGCTCACGCGCAGCTTGGCGGTGGAATGGTCCCGGCACGGCATCAACGTCAATGCGATCGCCCCCGGCGTCTTCCGGACCGACCTCAACTCCGCGCTGCTTGACGGAACACCACGAGGCAAGGAATTGTTGATGCGTACGCCGATGGGCCGTTTCGGCAAAACCGACGAACTGGTTGGCGCAGCGGTGCTGCTGGCATCCGACGCGGCCAGCTACATCACCGGCGAGTGCATTGCGGTGGATGGTGGCTTCCTTTGCTCCGGCGTCAACCAATAGGACAAGCCATGCGCGCTTTTGTGATCGAAGCCCCGGGCGTAACGCACGTCGCGGAAGTGGAGCGTCCCGTCGCGGGCGAGGGCGAGGTTTTGCTCAAGACCATCGTCGTCGGCATGTGCGGGACGGACCTCAGCACATTCCGCGGCAAGAATCCGCTGGTAAGCTACCCCCGAATTCCCGGACATGAGATCGTCGCAACCATCGCGGAGACGGGGCCCGGCGTGCCCGAGCACTTGGTGCCGGGTCTGAACGTCACGCTTTCGCCCTACACCAGCTGCGGGAAGTGCGCATCCTGCAAGCGGGGCCGGGTGAACGCGTGCCAGTTCAACCAGACTCTGGGTGTCCAGCGCGAAGGGGCGATGAAGGAATATTTCACCGCGCCGTGGAGCAAACTTTACGTCGCGGAGGGCTTGTCGATTCCCGAATTGAGCTTGGTCGAACCGCTTTCGGTGGGATTCCATGCCACGGCCCGTGGTCGGGTGGCCGCAGAGGACACAGTGGCCGTAATCGGTTGCGGCGTGGTCGGCTTGGGAGCCATCGCGGCAGCTGCATACCGCGGTGCCCGGGTCATCGCGATCGACGTGGACGACCGCAAGCTGGCGGTCGCGCGGCAGGCCGGGGCAACCGACCTTGTCAATTCCAAGACGGTGGAAGTCCATGGTGCACTGCAAGCATTGACGGGCGGCCTTGGCCCGGATGTTTTCATTGAGGCCGTCGGCGCGCCCGCTACTTTCCGGATGGCTGTGGAGGAAGTTGCGTTCACTGGACGGGTGGTTTATATCGGATACGCCAAGGAACCGGTGGCCTATGAAACCCGTTTGTTCGTAATGAAGGAACTCGACATCATGGGTTCCCGCAACGCCCTGGACGAATTCGGGACCGTGATCGAGGCCCTGCGTGGCGGCAAGTTCCCTGTGGACGCCATCATTTCCAAGGTTGTCCCACTCGAAGAGGCCGGTGCAATACTACAGGCTTGGAGCGATGATCCAGGCGCATACGTCAAAGTTCAAGTAAGTCTTCAATAAGCAGACACATCCATGTTGAAAATAGAGAAGTTCACCTTCGGCGTAGGCGACCGCTTCGCCCACCAGGCCAAGGCCCAGTTGCGCGCTTTTGAGATAGCGGCGGAGCGCGGGATCGACATCACCCCGGTATGGAACAAGTCCAACCGCGAGCACAACATCGTCGGCTCGGTTCCCGCGCTGGTGCGGGCAGCTGCCGCCCATGCCGTGTCCGATATGAATTGGACCAAGCCGTGGCACGTGGATGCCGACCACATCAATCTCGACACAGTGGACCGTTTTGTCGTGCCCAGCGACTTCTTCACCATCGACGTGGCCCACTTCATCGGCCAAGCCGCTCCGGCCGCCGATGTTGCCGCGTTCGTTGCGGCACATCCCGAGCTTGTTGGAATCCTTTCCATCCCCGGAATCGCCGACCCCATAACGACGACCGGCGCCTCGGTGGCGGCTGTCGCCTCGAAATACATGGTCGCCGTGAAGGAAGCAGGTAAAATCTACCGGCACATTGAGGCATCGAAGGGTGTGGACAACTTCATTACGGAAGTCTCGATGGACGAGACGGACCTGCCGCAGACGCCACCCGAGCTGCTGGTTATCCTGGTCCTGGTTGCCGATGAAAAGATTCCGATCCAGACCATTGCGCCGAAGTTCACGGGCCGGTTCAACAAGGGCGTCGATTACGTTGGCGATGTCCCGCAGTTCACTGTTGAGTTCTCCGATGATTTGGCCGTTATCGCATTTGCAATCGAGAAATACGGGTTGCCCGAGACCTTGAAGCTGAGCGTCCACTCCGGCAGCGACAAATTTTCCATTTACGGGCCGATCCGGGAAGCGTTGCGCCGCACCGGTGCCGGGCTCCACATCAAGACTGCCGGAACCACGTGGCTGGAGGAACTGATCGGCTTGGCGGAGGCTGGTGGCGAAGGTTTGGCACTGGCAAAGGAAGTGTACGCCGAGGCATTCGCCCACGCCGACGAACTCTGTGCGCCGTATGCAACCGTGATCGACATCGATCCGGCCAAGCTGCCATCCCCCGCCGAAGTGAATGACTGGACATCAGACCAGTACACAGGCGCGTTGCGCCATGTACAGGCAAACCCCGCCTTCAACTTGCATTTCCGCCAACTGCTGCACGTCGGGTTCAAGGTGGCAGCCAAGATGGGTGACCGCTACCTGAAAATGCTGCGCCAATGCGAGGCATCCATCTCGCGGAACGTGACGGAGAATATTTTCGACCGGCATATCCAGCCGTTGTTCATCGATTAGGAAGGGCCCGGATTACCATCCGCCAGCCCGGTGGATTCGACGGATAAGCTATTCGATCCAATCCACCCGGCTCCGGGCGTTCAGCAGTCGAGCATTTGGTAGCGTCAGATCTGTCAAAATCCTTTTTCTGCGTTGTTCGGCAGCGGCCCGTTGCGGTACACGATGCCGCCCTTCATCACGAACTTAACCCGCTCCAACGCACTGATATCGGACATCGGGTCCCCCGGAACGGCAACAATATCAGCCAGATATCCCGGTTTCAGGACACCGATGGAGCCCTTCCACCCAAGCAGCGAGGCCGCGTTGACCGTTCCCGCTTGGATCGAGCCGAGGGAGCTCAACCCGTACTTGACCATCAGGGTGAACTCACGCGCCTGTGTCCCGTGTGGGAACGGCCCGACATCGGACCCCATCGCGACCGGCACGCCCGCAGCCAGTTGCTTCTTGAATTCGGCGGCATGGAGCTTGTTGATCTCCGCATACCGGGCTTTGCGGGCAGGCGAATCCGTGTGTTCGGCGAAGTACTCCAGAATGGCAAATGTCGGCACGGCGAAGATACCCTTCTCATGCATGATTCGCATAGTCTCCGGGCTCAACTCTTCGGCATGGTCTATGGAGGAGACGCCAGCGCGGGCCGAATATAGCGCACCGGGCTCGCCGGCGGCATGCACCGCGACCTTTTTCCCTACACGGCCAGCCTCCCGTACCGCAACTTCCAGATCGGACTGGCTGTACTGCCAAGGCGTGACCAAGTGTCCATCGACCACCGAATCGCGGCCTGTTTCGTAAATCTTGATGAAATCGGCACCGTCCTTGATCTGCTGCCGGATGACGGCGACGAGTTCGGAGGCATTGTTGGCGATGTCGGCATTTCCCAGCACATGCTGTGCTGGATTGTAACCGGCTGCGTCCTCGTGGCCGCCAAGAATATCGATCGCGTTGCCGCTCATGCGCATGCGGGGTCCGGGAATCTGGCCTTTGTCGATGGCGATCCGGACTGCGGTGTCAGCCGATCCCGCGCCCTCGGTTCCCAGATCACGTTCGGCCGTGAAGCCGGCCATCAAATCGTCTTTGGCCGCGAGAGTCGCCAGGATGGTCCGTTGCGGTACAGTTTCCTGGAGAGTCTGCAAATCCTGCGGACCGGGATGCAGAAACAGATGGACATGGGCATCGATTAAACCTGGCAAAAGGGTGGAATCGCCCAGATCGACAACTTCGGCCCCGGCGGGGTGATCCACCTTGGCACCGACCGCAGCAATCCTATCGCCTTGGACCAGGATCTCGCCCGGCGCAGTCATCTTGCCGGTTTCCACATCCAGTACACGGGCGGCACGCAGAACCACGGTGCGGGTCTGCGCGCTGACAGTGCCGAGAACAAACAAACCCAAAAGGCCGAGCCGGAACATCCGCTTCACTTGCGCACCGCCCATGCCATCCCATCCGGTTGCTTCCCGGCATCCAGCTGACCAGAAAGCTCCAGTGTCTTGAGGTCTACAATCACCACCCGGTCCTCGGGGGTGCAGGCAACAAAGGCGCGGGATCCGTCCGGTTGCATCTGGATTCCGGCTGCGCCCCGGTTGATCTTCAGCCGCTTTACCTCTTTGCGGGACGCCACATCGAAAATGACGACTTCGGGCGTGCTGAGCATCGAGACAAAAGCGTACTTGCCGTCCGGGGTGAACTTCAGCCGGTTCGCCGAGCGGACATTGGCCTGAAGTGTTTGCGCAACCTTCTTCGCCTTCAGATCCAGCACCGAAATTGTACCGTCGCCGGCGTTGGCCGACCACAGTTCCCCGCCGCCGGGCAGAACGTCGAAGCCCTCGGCACCGGGACCGACTGGAATCACCGTCTCCTCCCAATCTTTGCGGGGACCACCGGGTCCTGGCCCGCGCCCGGGTCCGCCGGGGCCTCTTCCGGCCCCCGGGAGCATTTCGTCGATCACGGTCATCGTGGCCGAATTGATGTTCGAGGTCACCATTCGCTTCAGGTCGTCGAAAACATAGATCATGTGGGTGCGGTTCTGGCCTGTGCCGAGAATCCAATCCACCTTGTTGGTGGGCGGATCGTAGCTCCCGACAACCTTTGCCGCCTCAGCCGTAAACCAGACCTTGCCGCCCGCGAACCACATGCCGTGGGGGCCGCGCAAGGGCCCGAGGTCGATGGTCTGGAGCGCCTTGATGTTCACCAAATCCACCACCGAGATAGTGTTGTATCCGCCTCCGGCATAGTTGGAAATATAGGCAATCCGGCCATCGGACGACACAGTGACTTCGTGTGGGTCGGGACCGCTGGCGGCCTTCCCCAACACTTTCAAGGACACGGGGTCGATGACCGACAGCGTCTGGTCAGCCTTGGACAATACCACCAGCGATTGGGATTGCGCCCAAGTGGCGGTCGCGCATGCCAGTAGCAGCGGACAAACAAGAATTGACGACTTCATCTCGACCACCATACCACTGTCCGGGAACTCTGACGCGGTATTCTAAATGTCTTCGTGCCAAATTCCATCCCCCACCGTTTGACCCCGAAGCAGAAACGCTCCTTTTTCGCCGCTTGGGGTGGCATCGCCCTTGACGGCGTGGATTCCTTCATCTACGCACTGGTGCTGGTTCCGGCCATGAAAGAATTGCTGCCCCAATCGGGAATCGCCGCCACCCCGGGAAATCTGGGCTACTACGGCAGCATTCTTTTCGCCATTTTCCTAGTGGGCTGGGGCTTGGCGTCGGCATGGGGACCGCTGGCGGACCGCTTCGGGCGTGTACGAACCATGATGGTTGCGATCCTGTTCTATTCCCTGTTCACGTTCCTCGGCTGCTTGGCACAAAACGTATGGCAGCTGGGGTTGTTCCGCATGCTCGCCGGTTTCGGTGTCGGCGGCGAATTCGTTGGAGCCACGGTGTTAGTGGCGGAAGGATTGCCGGAGAACCGGCGGGTTCAAGGCGCAGGATGGCTCAACAGCGGCTACTACGTGGGCACGTTTATCGCCGCCGCATTGAACTATGTGATTGGATCCCACTATGGATGGCGGGCCATGTTCGCCGTCGGCGGGCTGCCTGCGCTGTTCATCGCGTACATCCGGTACGGAGTGGAAGAGCCGCAGAAATGGAAGGACAAGTCATCGGAAGGCGGCGGAATCAGCGTGCGCACCGCTTTCATGGGCTTGTTCACCAAGCAGTACCGGAAGCGGACGGTGCTGAACTGCCTCTACATTTTGATTTCGATGATCGGTCTGTGGGCCGGGTCCGTTTATGCGCCGGGCGCTGTGACGCAGGTGGCCGTGCGGGAAGGCTATTCACCCGCCGATGCTGCCAAGATTGCTTCGTGGGCCACCATGCTGCTAGCCACGGGCACGATCCTCTCCTGCCTGACCATGCATTTGGTGGCGGACCGGCTCGGGCGGCGCGGAGCCATTGGATTCTACTACGGAATCATGGCGCTTTCGGTATCGGTAGGTTTTGGATACGCCTTCTATTTGCCCAAGCATGCACTTGAGACGTTCATCGCCTGCCTGTTCTTCGTGGGTATCGGCGGGGGATCGTTCGCAGTCTATTTCGCCTGGCTGCCGGAGCAGTATCCAACGGAAAGTCGCGGCAGTTCGATGGCGTTGGCGATGGGAATTGGACGTTTTGTGGCCGCGGGGGCAACCTTTTTAGTAGGTGCCGGAATCTCCTGGTACGGCAGTATCGGGATGCCCGTGGCAATGACAGCTCTGGCGTTTGTTGTCGGTTTCTGCCTCGTCTGGCTAGGAATTGAGACCAAGGGCAAGGAACTCCCGGACTAGACCCTGGGGCACGAAAACCGCGTAGAACAAATACCTTATTTCCCCGGTACAGCGACTGCAAGATCTTCGTCTCGCTGAGCGCCGCACCTGCAACGGCGACCGGGGTCCGGTTTTAGCGGAACTACCGCATTTTTGCGTGCCAAGTACGGTTCAATCCCGCTTCAGCCTCCGCGATTTCGGCTTCTGCATTTTCATGCGACCGCAAGCCCCGCACTTCCATTTCCGGTTCCCGTGGTAGATGTGCCCCTTCAACTCCGTCATTGGCGTCTTGCAACGCTTGCAGGTCACGGCCTACTTTTTCTTCGGGAACAGCAGCGGGGAAGCCTCGTCGGCAGTGAACATGCAACGGGCGTTGTGCCCGCACAGGTGGACCTGAACCACGTCCTGCTTTGCGCCGAGTTTCTTTTCGACGTATTTTTGATAGTCTTCGCCACGTGCGCGGCGGGTAGGACCTTGGGCCATCGCGGGACAGGATCCGTCGAAACCTCCCAGCGGCAGGATGTCGATTTCGCCCAGCAGGTAGGTAACGGGGCGCGCCGCCAAGTTGCGCTTCATTTGTTCGTCGGTCACGTTGGCGGTATAGCCTGTGCGGCCCTCGAGGCCGTAAGGCCACTTGTTGAAGGTCGTGCAGTTCCGACCGTCGCTGAAGGCGCCGAATTCCCCGCCCTCGCCGCGCGGACGGTCCGCATCCACGTAGCCGTAGCTGGAGGGATTCGCAACCACGTAGCTCACGGGCACCCCGAGGGTTTCGTGCACCTTGTTCGCCATCCCGTAGCGGTTTACGTACTGCCCGCCCGCCGAATGCCCCGCAACTACGATGGACGCCAGATTCGGGAAGGAATCCTTCTTTGCGAGGCGGCGAAGGATTTCGTCGGTCAGGTCGAAACTGTTGAGCTTGGGGTTGGTTGGAGCAACCCCGCCAGCGCGCCAACTGTTGCCCGAGCAGGGCCACGCGATCTCGTTTTCGGCCAGCTTGTCGTGGCAGGAGCCGTCGGATGACGCGAGCCGGGGGACGATCAGAACAGTGTCGTCGAGCGCGCCCGCCAGGTAGGCTGCCGCCAAGGTTGTGCGGAAGTAATTGTCGGCATCGCGCGAAGCCCCGTGGATGATGATCAGCGCCCTTGTGATCGCCGGGTTTTTGGTGCCGAGGGCTTGGGAGCGGTAGACCATCGAACGGGCCGGACCACCCGCCAAGGTGATCCACTCGGTGCAGTCGGCAACGGACTGGCACGGAGCGGCGAAGGCGGAAATCGGGGCTAGGGCGAGAAGAATTGTCGCAAGTCGCATTTCCGAGTAGGGTAACACTACTCATAGGGGCGACAAGTCCAAGACGGGCGAAATGAAATCTATTCTGGGTTTCCTACTTCACGAACCTTCTCGGCGCACATGGTAATCGAATAGCCGGGGTAGCTAGTGGCGACCGACAACAGCGGATCCAGCAAAGGCGGCAAGATTCGGAATGGCAATGTTGCGGCCCACGCCAGCGGATAACTGAAGTCCCCCAATTTCCGGAGTGCCGCTGTGGTTTTCTGGCTCAATAGCCCACTACAGAAGCCGATTTCAGTGACGCGCATACCAGCTAGTGAAGCAAGTTCGCGCAGACGCTGCTCGCTGTAGCCCTTGCGCACGTGCCCACCATCCTCGACCGGTCTGAACGGACCGTTATCATCCTTCGTCATGGGCCGGTAATCAATATTCGGCGTGGTCAGCAGGAATTTGCCGCCCGGTTTTAGACAACGGCTCATATCGACCATCAGCTTTTCGTCATTGAGAATATGTTCGATGTTCTCAAAGCAGATGACCACATCGAACTGTCCGTAGTATTGGGTGGCGGTGTCCAAGTGGCGGCAATCCATCACTTCGAAAGACGCCAGCGGGGCACGGCTCAGCCTAGCGCGTTCACGACCAACGTTTTGGTTGCGCTCGTCCCAACTCAGGCCAGTCCCAACTCAGGCCAAGAGATTGGTAGCCACGAGTGGCGGTACCGATGGTGAAAGCACCCGAGCCGCATCCGATATCCAATAGCCGCTTGGAGCCCGCCGGAACGACCGGAAGTCGAGCCTTCAACCACTGCCATCGGTCCAAAACCAGCGTATCGCCGTGAATCAGAGTTGCGGGAAAACCCAAAAGCTTTACGAGTGCGGACATTTTCGTCGATTGATTCCTCTTGGAATCTTAGCACTCGAAGCAACCGGCATACAGACGGTGCATGCCGGTTGACCAAGTGGCGGATTAGAACGACAGGCGCAATCCGAATTGGATGTCGCGGTTGTCGGTCGTGGTACCGGTGATGTTGCCGAACGAGGCGGTCGTAAACGTCGTCGCCGGATTGCCGAAATTCGGATGGTTCAGGATGTTGAACATTTCGGCACGGAACTGGAGCTTCAGCCGCTCGTGGATCGGAATGTTCCGGAAGAACGAATAGTCCACGTTGAACAAGCCCGGCCCATGCAGCAGATTGCGGCCTGCGTTGCCGTAGCGGTAGACACCGGTCGGAACCAGCGCGAAGGCTGCCGAATTGATGCATGCCACCAAGTGTCCGCCTCCGCAGTTGGAGGAGGGAGTGGCAACCAAATCCGGACGGGCGGTGCCGCCGCTCGACGTGTTGGCCGAATCCGTCGGCGAAGAGACGTTGAAGGGAAGACCGGTCTGCTGGGTGTAGATCATGTTCATCTGCCAGTTGGAGAAGACGGCCTTCAGGACCGGGTTGGCCGTTTTCAAACCGGGAATGTCATACACCACGCTGCCAACGAAGCGGCTGCGGATGTCCCAGTTGGCGTTGCCGTAGTCGGCGCGCCAGTTGAATGGATTCATCGGGGCACCACCGTTGTTGGAGTCGCTCGACACATCAAGCGTATGGCCGTAGGTGTAGTTCGCGAGGAACGACACGCCGTGCGACACGCGTTGGCGGATCACAAAGCTCAAGGCCTCGTAGTTGGCGATCTCATCGTCCTGGATCATGCGGATCGCAAGGAACGACTGGTTCGGCCGACGGGGATTCACCGAGCCAGGACCCGGCTGGGGAGTGTTGATGTAATAGCTCCGGTCCAAGTGGTACTGGTGGGAGCCGAGGTAGGACACCTCCAGTCCGGCACCCTTCCACAATTCCCGGTCGATTCCGAGGCTCCACTGGTTCATCCGGGGCGTGGGCAGATTCGGATTCAAAGTAAAGGCGTTGATGGGACCCGTGACACTGGCGGTACCAAGCGGATTTGCGTAGCTCAGCTGCGGGGTAGTCGGCGACGATGTAAAGCTGACTTGGGTCGCGAAGGGAGGGTTGGTGCTGGCCAGCGTAAACGAGTTCGTCTGGTTGGCGTTGTAGTACATGCCGAAGCCGCCACGGATAACTGTGTTCCCCAAGAGCCGGTACGCGAACCCGACGCGCGGCGCCCAATCCTTGTGGTTTGCGTTGATGAACTGGAAACCCTTCTGCGGGGCATTGCCAGGAATGAATGCCGTCAACCCAGGGTTCAGAATGCTGCCGTTCCCATTGACGCTGTAGGGAACGGTCGGCAGTTCGTAGCGGAGACCCAAGTTTAGGGTCAGCTTCCGGTTTACCTGCCACTTATCGTTCACGAAGAACCCGTCGCGCCACTCCGCAACGATCCCCTGCACTTCCAAACTGGGAGAGGTGGAGGACTGGATCAGGCCCATCATGAAATCGGCCGGGGCATAGCCACTGTACTGGCCGTTGAAGCTGAATGCGCCGCGAGGGCTGTTCTGCGCGGCGCGGGAAGTCTGCAGCTTGCGCAGTTCCAGTCCGGCAACGATGGTGTGTGGACCGTGGTTCCAACTCATCTGGTCTGAAACCATCCATGTGGCGTCATTTTGGAACCAGTTGGAGCCACTGTTGCCCCATCCGGTGAAGCCTGTGACGTTGAACTCCGGGATGCCGGGGTTGTTGAACGCGACGTCGCCGTCGAAGTTCGCGATCCCCAAATCCTTTCCGGCGTGGGTGAGGCCCTTCACGTAGAAGTCGTTCAAAGTGTTGCTCTCGAACCACTGCTTGCCGAAGCGGAGGTCGTTGACCAAGTTCGGTGAAATTGTCTGGGTGTATCCGGCACCGTAGTTCCGTGTCACCAAGGGGCTGGTGCTGGCACTGCTCGGAACGGAGGCACCGGCGAAAATATCGCCCTTTTGCACCTGGAACCGGAAGTAAATACGGGCCGAGCTTCCGATGTTCTGGTCCACACGGTCCACGCTCTGGTCCGTATTATTATTGTTTGCTGCGCTGTAGCCTAGGTTGTTGGTGATTCCGCCGAGGTTGGGCGTGGTGTAGTACGGCTGGAGTTTCGCCGCGATCGGGGTCAGGCGCGAGGCCGGAACCTTGTTGCCGGCAAAGGGTGCGCCCGCAGCGAAGGGATCTTTCACGACCGTGGCCGTCTGCGAGAAATCGCCGGAGAACATCGGGGCCGTCATCACGCTGGCAAGACCGGAGCCTTGGCGAATCTGCCGCAATCCCTCGTACGAACCCATGAAGAACGTCTTGTTCTTGCCGTTGTAGAGCTTGGGAATGTAGACGGGGCCGTCGACTTCGATCCCGAACTGGTTCTGCCGCAGCGGTGTTTTCTTCGCCGTCGGGCTCAGGAAGAACGGGCGCGCGTCGAACTTGTCGTTGCGGACGAACTCCACCAAGCTGCCATGGAGATCATTGGTGCCGGATTTCGTCACCACGTCGATATGGACTCCCATGTAGGAGCCGTATTGCGCGCCATAGGTGCCGGTCTGTACCTGCACTTCCTGCACCGCGTCCACCGACGGGCGGGTCGGCGTGGTGGTGATCAGGTTGTTGACAATGCTGACGCCGTCGAGCGAAACGCTGTTGGTGATTTCACGCGTCCCGGCACCGATGAAGTCCTGACCGGGGGGCACGCCGTTGGAGGCCTTGAGGCCCGTCAAGGTACCGGAGGTGATCGCGGCCAATTTCAGGGGGTCGCGCCCGTTGAGCGGCAGTTCCGACACGTGGCGGACGCTGATTGTTTCCGAAACGCTGGCGTCGTCGGTCTTGATGGCCGCGGCGGTGCCTTCGACGTTGATGGTTTGCGTCACGTCGCCAATCTTCAGGACCACATCATTGCGGACAATCTGGTTCAGGTCAACATGGATGTTCTTCACCGCAGCCGACTGGAAACCGGCCTGCTTCACCGTAATCGTGTAGTCGCCGATGCGGATGAACTGGATGTTGTAATAGCCCTGCTCGTTTGTCGTGGCGGAGTAGGTGTCGCCGGTGCCGTTCTGGACGGCGGTGACGGACGCGCCCTTGACAACGGCTGAAGCCGGATCGGTGACGGTGCCCACCAATGCGGTCGTGGTGGCAATCTGCGCGAACGCTGAAGTGGCGAGGAAAAATGAGAAAACGGCGGCTGTCGTGCGGAACTTCATTGTTACAAAACCCCCTCACTCAATACTAGGCGTACCGGGGAGGGGGTTTCAAGTGTGAATTCAGCTTCAGTAGAGGATTCTGGTGCGGATGGTCCCGTCCACCCCATCCAAGCGGCGCTTCAGGTTCATGGACTCCTCGCGGTCGGTCTCGATATCCATCACCACGTAGCCGATGGCCGGATTCGTCTGGAGATACTGGGCTGCGATGTTGATACCCAGTTCCGAGAAAACAGCGTTGATACGGGATAAAACACCGGGCTGGTTGCGGTGGATGTGCAGGATCCGGTGGTGTCCGGCCTGCTCGGGCAGCGAAACCTCGGGAAAATTCACTGCCGTCAGGGTCGAACCGTTGTCGCTGTAGCGGACCAGCTTTTCCGCCACCTCGCGGCCGATGTTGGTCTGCGCCTCCTGGGTGCTGCCGGCCACGTGCGGGGTGAGGATCACGTTGTCGCGTCCCCGGAGCGGCGAGACGAATTCGTCCGTCGCGGTCTTGGGCTCCACCGGGAAAACGTCGAGGGCGGCCGCCGCAACATGGCCGGAATCGAGGGCGGCAACCAGCGAGTCGATGTCCACGACGGTCCCTCGGGCGGCATTGATCAGCTTGGCACCCTTTTTCATGGCGGACAGCTCCGCGGCGCCAATCATGTTCATGGTTTGGGCTGTCTCCGGCACGTGGAGCGTCACCACATCGGCGGCTCCCATCAGAGCCTTCAGCGTCGGAATTTGGCGGGCATTCCCCAGCGCAAGCTTGTTTTCGATGTCGTAAAACACCACACGCATGCCGAACGATTCAGCCAACAGGCCGACCTGGGTGCCGATGTGGCCGTAACCCACAATTCCGAGGGTTTTGCCCCGGACCTCGTGCGAGCCGTCGGCCGTCTTAGCCCACCCGCCCCGGTGTGCCAGAGCATTGCGCCACGGGATGCCTCGCATGAGGAAGATAATTTCCGCCAGAACCAGCTCCGCCACGCTGCGCGTATTGGAAAACGGGGCGTTGAACACCGGAATCCCCCGTCGGCGGGCGGCTTCGAGGTCCACCTGGTTGGTGCCGATGCAGAAGCAGCCGATCGCCACCAGCTTCCGCGCTGCTTCGATGACCTCCTCTGTCAAGTTCGTCGCCGAGCGGATGCCAATGATGTGCGCATCACGCACCTTTTCCAACAATTGCTCCTTGGCGAGGGACTTCTTGTGGTAGTCGATATCGGTGTAGCCACCTTGGCGGAAAGTCTCCAAGGCGCTGCTGTCGGGGCCTTCGAGGATCAGGACACGGATCTTGCCTTTGTCAAAGGACGTCTCGGGAAGGGATGTTTCGGTGGTCTGTGGGTTCAAACTACCTCCATTATCCCATCCGACCCAAGAAACTCCGCAATCCCGGTACCACGGCCCATGGGCCGTGGTACCGGG
>CAIYDY010000107.1 GCA_903925015.1 uncultured Acidobacteriia bacterium | reverse complement strand
GGCGTCTGGTATTCCATGAAGCCCAGATCCACCATCCGGCGGCGGATTGCGGAAATGATCTGAGACCGGCGCACGATATTGGCGTGCATCTTCGACTTCCTGAGGTCCAGAAAACGGTACGTGAGACGCAACTCCTCCGGCACCTGCAGCTCAGGGAAGATCGAGAACGGCACTGGCTCCGTGTTGCCCAAAATCTCGGCATCGCTGATCCGGACCTCGATGTCGCCCGTTACCATCGCCGGGTTGACAGCACTCTCGTCGCGCGCAACCACCTTGCCGTCAATTCGGATCACGGTCTCCTTCGGGAGACTCGAAATCCGGTCGTAGACTTCGGTTCCGGGCTCGACAACTAGCTGGGTGACCCCGTAATGGTCCGCCAAATCGATGAAGTAGACCCCACCGTGGTCGCGGCGGTTGCGCAGCCATCCTGAGAGCCGGACGACGGTGCCGGCGTCGGAATGCCTGAGTTGGCCGCAATTGTGAGTTCTGTACCTGTGCAATGTATCCACCAGAATCTTCTATTGTAACTATCGACGGAAGTGGGAAAAATCTTTAGGGCTCGACGGCAGCCGTTTCAAGTCAACCAACTAGTCGACCAGCGCGGCTGCCAAGTCGGCACGCGCCGCCCGGCGCTGCTCGCCCGACTTCATGTTCTTGAGCGAATATTCGCCCGCCGCAATCTCGTCATCGCCCAAAATCAGTGCGTACCGCGCGCCCAGCTTGTTTGCCAACTCCATAGCGCGCTTGAGCTTGCCGCCCGCCAGAACCTCCACTGAGAATCCGGCTTGCCGCAGCTCCCGAGCCAAGCTTCCGGCGTGGCGCAACGCCGCATCGCCCAAAGGGGCGAGGAACACGTCCAAGGCTTCCGCTTCGCCCTGGTCCACTGTCATCACCAACCGGTCCTCGCCGATGGAAAAACCAATACCCGGGGAGTGAACATTCGAGCCCAGCGATTCAGCCAAGCCGTCATAACGACCGCCACCCAGAACCGAATTCTGCGAGCCAAGGTTGCCATGCGTGACTTCGAACGTGGTCCGCATGTAGTAGTCGAGTCCACGCACCAGCCGCGGCTTGACTTCGAATTCGATGCCGCGGTCGTTGAGGAAGGTCTGCACGGCTGCAAAATGCGGTGCGCAGACGCCACACAGATTGTCGAGGATCGAGGGCAGCGCGTCAATTACCGGCTGATCTTCAGCGATTTTGCAATCCAGCACCCGCAGCGGATTGGTCTCGGCTCGGCGCTGGCAGTCCCCACAAAGACTCGCTGCAACCGGCTTGAGCGCTTCGCGCAGCGTTTCCACAAACTGTGGACGGCAGTCGGGGCACCCCACAGAATTTATCAGCAAATGGAACCCGGAAAGACCGGTGCGGGTGAGCAACTCGCAAACCATCTCGATCACTTCGGCATCGGTAAAGGGCGAGTCGGACCCAATCGCCTCTGCGCCGATCTGGAAAAACTGCCGGTAACGGCCCTTTTGCGGTCGCTCGCGGCGGAACATCGGGCCCATATAGTAAAGCTTCTGAACGCCGGGCTTCTGGTCAAGCCGGTGTTCGATGTAGGCCCGGATCACCGAGGCGGTATTTTCCGGACGCAGGGTCAGGGAATTGCCATGATCGTCGAAGGTATACATCTCCTTGGAGACGATATCGGTCTCAGTGCCGACACCACGCGCGAACAGTTGCGTCTCCTCAAGGATCGGTGTACGGATCTCGTGGTAGTTGTAAGTCCGGAAGACTTCGCGCGCAATTGTTTCGACGCGATTCCAGACGGCGGTGTCGGGAGGGAGGAGGTCCCGTGTCCCTTTGACTGCTCGGATCATTTCTGTGGGAATTTTCATGCTATCACCCGCCGGCGACTAAAGTTCCGGGACAGAACTGCCGATGAACCATTAGGATGGAACTTCCAGCCAGTCAAAGAGTCGTCGTAGTCGACGACGACCCCGGAATCCGGCGCTATTTGGACGCGGTCCTCGCGGGCGGTGGATACCAGTGCGAGGCGTTCGCGAGCGCTTCCACCGCGTTGGGATGGCTGTCCGGTGCAATGGAGTTGTCGAGCATGATGCTCTGCGACATCGACATGCCAGGCATGGATGGACTGCAACTATTGGAGAAGGTTCGCAATGTTTCTCCCGACCTGCCGTTCATCATGCTCTCGGGCCGGTGCGACGAGGACTTGATGCTGCGGGCGCTAAAAGCCGGGGCGACGGAATACCTCATCAAGCCAGCCCGGGCGGACGTGCTGCTGGCACTCGTCTCGAAACACGCCCACGGCAAGATTCGGGACCAACTCCGCTCGGCAAAAGACGCCTTGGGGACGTTTCTGCGGTCCCGAAACCTGTCGGGAGGCCAAAGTGCCTCGCCATTGCTGCCGATTTTCGATCTTTTGGGCTTGAAACACATCGAGACGCTACAACATTCGCTGCGCGTCGCCGGGTACGCATTGTTGCTCGGACGGGTCATGGGGCTGTCCCCCGCGTCGTTGACGGTATTGGAGATAGGTGCCTTGCTCCACGACATCGGAAAAGCCGCCATCCCGCTCAACGTTCTCTGCAAGCCGGGTAAGCTCACCGACGAGGAGGCTCGCATTATGCGGATGCATGCCCAACTCGGGTACGACATGCTGTCGGGCATTCCAGGAATGGCACTGGAGGCCGAAATCGTACACACCCACCACGAGCGCTTCGACGGGAGGGGATACCCCCGGAAACTCCGTGGGGACGACGTTCCATTGGCTGCAAGGATTTTCTCTGTCGCCGACACAGTCGATGCCATCACATCGCATCGCTGCTACAGGCCAGCCCGGTCGCTGTCCGAGGCAAGGGCAGAGGTACTTGCCGAATGCGGGAGGCAATTCGATCCCGAAGTCGTGGACGCACTGGCCCAGCTACCGGATCCGCCCTTCGAAACAATCAGAAACCGATTTCCCGACGGGGCGACGGAATAGACCTTGACGGTGCAGCCGGGCCTGTCGATCAAACTTTCCTGATATCTTGATAGGGATCCATCATGAAGCAATCGAACAACGCTTTGGCTCTTGCAGCCGCATTGGCTGGTCTGGCACACGGAATGTCAGTCCGCGCGACCGCCGCACCACTCGATTCCGTCAGTATCGGCACCCAAGCGGATATTTCGGGCACGAACGCCAAGAAGGAAAAACACTCCTGCAAGGGTCAGAACTCCTGCAAGGGCAAGGGTGGCTGCACCAGCGGCGATAATGGCTGCAAAGGCAAGAACACATGTAAGGGCAAGGGCGGCTGCGCGACAAACGGCAAAATGTAGGCCGCACAGTTCGGCCAGCTAGGCCTTGATGCAGACTGCGGTCATGTAGCGTTCGTCCGAGGACGGCAATTCCGCCACCACTCGAAGTCCGGCATGTTCTGTTAGCAGCCAGCGAAATGCGTCGGCGGTGAAGCGGTAGCGGAAATTGAGTAGGATCCGTTCGCCCCGCGCCACCGGCACTTCCCCGCCCCCCACGCGCAGCCTGAGATCCGTCGATGCATGGAAACGCCGTGTCAGCATCAACAAGCCGTCCAAGCGCGGATCCTTGCGCTCGATAAACTCCATTGTTCCGTCCTCGGCGCTTAAGCCGGCATCGGTCAGGGGCGCGAACACGAAATCGCGCTCCTCCGGCGACGGGTCGTAAGTTGTCTCGGAGCCGTTGTGCAACCTGGCATCCAAAATCAGGATGTCCCCCTTGTGCACGCACTCGGCTATGTGCTTGATCTGGTCGAGTGGATCAAAGCCGCCAAGAGTGTTGCCCGCCATCAGGAATAGCCGGGGAGCCTCGCTGACGTCAGCGGCCAAAAGCAGATGCATCGGGCTGGAGATGTCGGCCTTGATACCCAGCGCCTCGCAGTCTTCGTCCTCCGCCCCGGCACACGCAACCTCCAGCAGGGACTGGCTGGCATCCACCGGGTAGTACTTCACGTCGCGACCGGCCTTTGCTAAGGATTTTAGAATGAAGCGGTCCTTCAGGCCCGTTCCGGCACCAAAGCTGATAACTGGAACCCTCGAACCGAACGCCCTGGTCAAATCCGGCGCCTTTGCAGCCAAGGATTCCCAAGTTGCCCGCAGCGAATCATCCGCGCGCATCGCCATCCGCTTCCACGCAGACACCGAAAGGGCAGACCAGTAAAAGAATTTTTCCGGAAGATCCCGAGCCTCAATCGACTCCTCGAACTCCGTCGCGATCTCGGCCTCGGTCAGCAAAACTTCAATATTCATTCAACACCAGCTTACTCCGGGGGTTCGGTTGAAAATTCCACGACAAAACGATTGGACGCAAAAAAGCTCGGGCCGCGGATGCGCTCCGCGGCCCGAGCCCAAAAACTCTGGTCTGACGAACTATTTCTGCACTTGACCGAGCGCGACCTTCACCCGAAGGTGGAGACGGCTCTTGTAGCGGGCAGCGGTCCCGGTCTTGATATAGCCCTTCCGTGCCGCTTTGTCCAGCAACGAAAAAGTCTCCGCCAAGGTGGCGTTCAGGTCGCCCGGAACTTTCGCTGCCAGAGCCCGGCGCATGGACCGGATCTGGTGGCGCAGCCGAGTGGTGGCGATTCGATTGAAAAATGTCCGCCGCTCGGTTTGCCGGACTCGCTTCAGGGCGGATACGTGGTTTGCCATCTACTTCTCGATACCTCTTACGAAAGAATGATTTTTCAGTATAGCACGCAGAATTCAGAATTAGCCTGCGCCCTCAAGTACGATCCAACAATTGCTGGACCGCGTCGCCCAGGGCATCGAACGAAAAAGGCCGTTCCAAGATCGCATCCGCGCCTCCGAACTCGTGCCCCTCGGAGTGCAGGGGTTGGTATGGAGATACTGCCACGGGCCCGAAACTTGCGCTCGTTTTATTGTAACCCGAAATGAACAAGACCTTCAAGTCCGGTTGTGTTAATCGGAGTCTCCGGGCCAGTTCACGCCCCGCGAGAGAAGGCCGGCCCGCACCGTCCCCAAGCACCAGTAGATCGAAAGCATCCAAAGTCCCGGCAACCGGGTCGCGCTC
>CAIYDY010000106.1 GCA_903925015.1 uncultured Acidobacteriia bacterium | reverse complement strand
TTCTGCGGCGAGTACATCGGGATGTGGGGGTGCCACATGCCGGCGGCCAGGAAAAACGGCTTGGAGTGCTTCCGCTGCAGGAAATCGCGGGCGAAGGCGACGGCTTTTTGGTCGCCGTATTGGTCCTCGGCTTGTTCGAGGACTCCCCATTCGAATTCACCGACGAAGTTCTTGATCCCGTTGTAGGGGTGGTTCTTGGGGGCCGGGATCCGAGTATTCCAAGGGTACCAGTCGGCGCGCCGGTACCACGGGTCGTCGAAAACCTGGAGCTGGAACTCGTCCCACTGGTCGGGAGGATTGAATCCGGCGACGTGGTGCAGGACTTTTCCGGCACCGGCCACGTGGTAGCCGTGCTTCTTGAAGTAGGCCGGGATGGTGTCGGTGTCCGGGAGTGCGGGTCGCCAATACTGGTCATTGTTGTAAATGCCGGAGGTGGAGGGGCGGAGTCCGGTGAAGAGGGCAGTGCGCGACGGGTTGCAGACCGGGGCGGCACAGTGGGCGTCAGCGAAGAGCGCCCCGCGTTTGGCGAGACGGTCGATGTTCGGAGTACTGACGCCGGGGTAGCCGCGCAGGCAGCCCACCCAATCGTTCATGTCGTCCACCGAAATGAAAAGGATGTTCGGTGGAGTCGTTTGAGCCGGTGCGGCCGCCGCTGCCAGCAGCGTTGTACCCAGAAATTGCCGTCTGTTCATGTCAGCCGCCTATTTTATCTGCTAACGGGCTTCGGCGGACCGGTAGATCGCGTTGAAGAGCAACGGAAGCGTCCCGTGGGTCTGTGCCCGGTGTTGGGGACGGATGCCGAAGAGCACGATACGGCCCGGGTTCAAATCAATCGAAACGACCGCCGCGCGGCCGGCCATCAAATCCTCGCCGCGGAGCCAGCCTGAGGCCAGAACCTCGGTATTCGGGTAACGGGCCACCACCGTCGTATTCTGCGAGCTGAAACCTTCGGTGAGCTGGAAGAACGGCGAGTTCAGGTAGAAGCCGTGATTCAAGGCCAAAGCGCCGCGCCCCAACGGATTTGCGGTATCCACTTCGAGATTCAGAATCGAGCCCGGCGCAAAGTGCTGTTCGCGCGTGAGGCCTTTCTTCATGTCGCGGACCGGGATGGGAAATTTCTCGATGACGAGTCCGGTCGCCGCACCCATCGCGACGAGGGTGCCACCTTCGGAGACGAACGCGCGGATCGCCTCCAGACCCTTCTCGCCGATGCCGCCCTTGTATTCCGGACGGATGGAGCTGTTGTCGAGACCATCCAGGATCTCCTTGGAACGCTGGTCGGGGAGGATCAGGACATCGTATTTGTCGTGGAGCTTGCCGGATTGGATGTCGGCATTGTGGAGGGTTGTGTAGGGGAATTCATAGCGGTCGAAGACCAAGCGGGTCCAACCTTCGTCCATATTGCTGGTCCAGGACTGGTACATGCCGATGCGGGGCGCGCGCAGGGCGACGCGTTGGGCGGTTGCAGATTTCGAGCTGTTGGCGGACACATTGAAACCCTGGGTGACCTCCGCCAGTTTCTGTTCCGAGACACCGTCGGCAATGATCCGGCTGGCATTCCGCGCGTCCTGGAACGCCACGGTCGCACCCGTCTTCAGCAGCCGGTTGACCAGAACGGCGGATTCCGCGCCACGGTAGTCGAAGGAAACCGCCGATTTGCCCTCTTTCGCCAGGGACAGCTGGAACTTCGGTGTGCTGCTCAGTTTTTCCAACTTGAGGGAATCCGGGAGCGGCTTGATGGCGAAAACGGTCTCCACCCCCATCTGCATGCCCAACGACCAGCCGGAGATGTCGTACGGGGGCTCGGGCTGTGACGTGGGGGAACGCTTCACCTCGGGATACGTCTGCTTTTCCAGGATGTCCTTGGCGTAACGGGCGAAGACCTGGTTCATGGGCACCACGAAACTTCCGGCCGGGTAGGCCTTGCCGTTCACTTCGACAGCGGTTCCCGCTTGGTAGACATCGATACCACCGGTGCGGAGCTTGTCCACCAGTTCGATGGTTTCGAATTCCTCCGGGTGGGGGATCACGATGGCGTAGAGCTTGGATTTGCCGTCGCCGATCTCGCCCTTGGCACCCTTTTGGACGGTTTCGAGATTCACGGCGTAGATCTGGCGGAGAATTGTCTCGCGCGCACCGGCGGCGGTGTCCAGAAGGGCGACGGTGGCGGTCAGCTCGTAGTCGACGATGTTGCGCAAGGTCCAAGTGCCGCCACGCCAGGGACGCGGGTATTCGGTGCGGGAATTGACGTCGCGGGGCGGGGCCAGCGGCTCGTTGGGGCGTTCCATTTGGCGGCGGCGCTCGGCCTCGGCCGCGTCGGGACCGGCGGCAGGTTCGGGAGCGCTGGCGACACCGGGCTCGGCGCGCCGCTGTTCGATAGGGGTGGCGATGCGGGCGCTGGCGACTTCCGTCAAGAGTCCGATCTGGTTGTGCCACCAGCCGCTCCAAGCCATCGCGCCTTCCCAGAAGTTGGTGTAAGTGGAGTTGTAAATGATACCCTCCTTGCCCTCGGCCTCCAGCGCCGCCGCCTGGGACTGGCCAAGGATGCCGTTCCAACGGTAGATGAGCGGGTGGACGTTGGGATTGATGGGGTCGGTGGCGGGCATGACGAAGATCCGGGCTCCGGCGCTGCCCTGCTGGTGCTCGTCGAGCCAGATGGAGGGGAGCCAGTCATGCCAGAGGATATCGGCGGTCATGCGGCTCTCCTTCAACTCGAACATGTACATGTCGCGGTTGTTGTCGTGGCCTGCATAGGGGTGGTAGACGCCGGGGAGGGGGCTGGCCTCGAAGGGGGTGCCGAGGTTCTTGTTGTACCAGTCCGTGATCATGATCTGGCCGTCGGGATTGAGGGACGGAACCAGCAGCAGGATGGTGTTGTCGAGAATCTTCTTCACCTGGGGGGAGTTTTCGGTGGCGAGGCGGTGCACCAGTTCCACCACCATTTGCGTGGCCCCGATTTCGGTTGCGTGGACGCTGCAGGTGATCACTACGACGGCCTTGCCTTCGCGGAAAACCTCGTCGCGTTCGGCGTCGGTGGGAATGCCGTTGCGGAGGTAGAGCTTGTGTTCGAGCGACTTGTAGCGGTCGAGGTTCTTGATCGTGTCGGGAGCGCTGATTTCCAGCAGGACGAAGCGATTCCCGTTGGTGGTTTTGCCGAGGTCGCGCACCCGGACCCGGTCGGACGCGGCGGCCGCCTTGTCGAAATACTCGGTCATTTTGTCCCACCGGACCAGCTTTTTGTCGGTGCCGACGCGGAAGCCGAGGAACTGTTCCGGGGTGGGGAGTTCGGCGGCCCGGAGCGGCAGGGGGAGCAGGGTCAGCAGGAGGACTGGCAGAAAGAAACGGGCCGGGAGGGTCGGCGGGCGCATATGGTGGATAGAATAGCGCACCGGGCGGACGGGCGACGGGGGTCTAGATTTCGATCCGGTACACCAGCGCGTCGCCCTGCCACGCATCCGGGAACGCGAACAGCCGGGACATGTGGAGCGCGATGCGGCCGTCGCGCCGATCCTCGTGCGCGCAGATGCCGTAGAGCATCAGGATCTTGTCCTCGCCGGGCTGGCGGTCGTCGATCCGCAGGAGGCTCTCGCGCACCAGCAGACCGTTTTCGCGATCCACCTCCCCCAGGTAGATGGGATACCGGGGAGAGTTTCCACGCGGGTTGGTGTCCGAAATGTGGCCGATCCAATAGAGGCGGCCGCTCGAATGCGGCACCAGCTGGGAACAGGCGCTGGGCGAAAGGAATCCGGTGCCGTCGCGGTAGGTCCAAGGCACCGGCTTCGTCCAATGGCCGCCCTGGTCGCTCGAAAAGGAGATCCACTTGTGTGCGGGTAGGCTGGGATTGCGGTCGTTCGACCCGCGCATCACCATCATGACCCTGCCGTCGGGCAGTTGGGCCAACGTGGGCTCGTCCATGCCCCGGGTGGCGCGCGCCGGGTCGCCCGCCACAGGCTGGGACGCAAACCATTCCAAGCCACCATTCCTCCATTTCGCGCGCAGCACCAGCGCGTCGGTATAAGTGTAGCCGCCGGTTGGATTGTATGGTTTGCCGGCCGCATCGAGAGGCGTGGTGACGGCGGGCACCAGGATGGTGCCATCGGCCAGCACCAAAGGTATCGAGGCGACATCGCCCAGCATGACCATGCTGCGTCCATCGTAAACGCCGGGAAAGGGATGGGCCGCGTCGAAGCCGGGGGCATGCTGGATCGCCTGCCGGTCGACACCATCGACGCGGTAGAAAACATTCCAGCGGCGCATGCCTTCCAGCGGGTCATCGGTTGGCAGAATTCCCTGAACCGATAGCTCGATGAAACTGCCAGTGGATGGCTCGACAACAGCGGTGCGCGGATGGAGTCGCCACATGCCCGCGGGCCGCTTTTGGGAGGTTTTGCGCTCCACGGGGGTGCCCCATGTGCGACCGTGGTCGGTGGACCGCCGGTAGTATGCCGAATCGACGGTGTCGGAACGGCTGTACCGGGTTTCGACAGACAGCATTTCCCCGCCCGACTTGGCGGTATACCAGGCCGCCGACATCAGGGCCGAACCCGGGACTGGGGAACGGAGAAATACTTCACGGGTGATCCGGGCGTCAGACTGCGCGTGGAGCAGTTTCGCACCGGCGGCGGCAATTCCGAAAAAGGCCCGACGGCTCGGCATAGGCTATTTCCGCAAGGCGGCTTCGATAGCGGCGACGATGGTTGCGACCACGGACCGGGCCAAAATCTGATAACCCTCCGGCGTGTAGTGGACGTTTTTCGGCAGCTGCATGCCGGCCGGGCCCGATTTGACGACCAAATGCAAGTCGTCCACGGGGACGCTCAGTTCCTGCATGACGCGGGCGGCAACCTCGTTGTACTTCACCTCGTCGGATTCCACGCGGCCCTGGCTGCCGCCGGGCACGGGGGTTGTGGACGCCCAGACCAGCTTCGCGCCGGTCTGCCGGAGCCGGGCGACGATGGTGCGCAGATTGGCCTCGTATTGTTCGAGCGTGGCAACCTGTTTGCCCTTGTCTGGAGTGACGTACTTGCCAGCGGCATCCAGATATTTCAGGTCGTGCAGGCCGAAGTTGAAGTGGATCACGTCCCACTTACGGTCACCCAGCCATGCATCCAGCTTTTTCACCCCGCGAGCGGTTTCGCCCCCGTTTTCCATGACACGGAGCACGTTGGCCTTGTCCTTCAGCATTTCCCGGACGGGCAGCGTGTAGCCCATCGAAATGGAATCGCCGATGAGGAGAACACGTGGCAGACCGGCCACCTCGGCCACTGGAACCAGCGAGGGGTCGGTGCTTGGGGGCGGGTTCTGTGCAGCGACGACAGCTGCAAGCAAGGGCAGGAGGAGCAGGGCAGGTAGGGTTTTCATGCGCAAGCCATCACGATACCGCATTTCGAGTGGATAATCATACTGGAGACCGTTTTTGGATACCCCGCTCCCACGCACGCCGCTTCCAGACGATCGTTGGGCAACCGTAGAAGCGCTTTTCGACGCTTCTTCGGCGTTGCCGTTCGCCGAACGCGCCGCTTTTCTCGACAAGAGCTGCGGCAGCGACGCCGAATTGCGGGCTGAGGTTGTCTCCCTGCTCCAACACGACACCTCCGACGAACCACCCGGCATGGATGCGATCCGCGCCAGTGCGGCAAATCTGCTGCATGAGGAGCCCCAGCTGGGAACAACACTCGGGCCGTACCGGATCGAACGCGAGGTCGGACGGGGCGGAATGGCCGTGGTCTACCTCGCCTCGCGCGCCGACGGGGCATACCAGAAGCAGGTCGCGATCAAGCTGATCAAGCGGGGAATGGACACCAGCGCGGTGGTGGAACGGCTTCGGCGGGAACGGCGTATCCTGGCGGCATTGGACCATCCCTACATGGCCCGACTGCTGGACGGTGGCACATCTCCAGACGGCCTCCCCTACATCGTCATGGATTATGTGGACGGTGTACCGATCGACGCTTATTGCGAGCGCAACGGTCTATCGGTCGAACAAAGGTGCGAGCTGGTCGGCAAAGTTTGCGAGGCCGTGGCGTACGCCCACCGGAATCTGGTGATCCACCGCGATCTCAAGCCCTCGAACATTCTGATTGCGTCCGACGGCACCCCCAAGCTTCTGGATTTCGGAATCGCGACAGCTCTGGACGATAGCGCCACCGATCCCGACAACCCCGCCACGCGCGGCCAAGCCCGCCCGTTTACGCCGGAATACGCGAGTCCGGAACAGATCACGGGCGGCCAGGTCGGAACCGGGGCCGACGTATATTCGCTGGGCGTGGTGCTCTACGAATTGCTGACCACTAGCCGCGCCTGCCAAGGCCAGAAGATGTCGACAGCGGAAATCGAGCTCGCGGTGCGCACCGTGGAGCCCGACCGGGTTAGCGCAGCGGCCCAACGGAACGGCAAGGACCGCAAGTGGGTGCAATCGCTTTGCGGGGATATCGACAACATTCTGGCGATGGCGTTGCGCAAGGAGCCGGACCGCCGATACCTGACGGTGGCACAGTTCCAGTCTGACCTCTGGTGTTTTTCGAGCGACATGCCCGTATCGGCCCGACAGGAATCCACCGTTTACAGGTTGGGTAAATTCCTCCGGCGGCACAGGGTGGGGGTGCTGGCAACGGCGATGGTATTCCTGGCACTCGTCGCCGGTTTAGCCTCTACCCTCTGGCAGGCGCAGCGGGCCGATGCCCAGCGCAACTTGGCGGAAGCGCGCCGGATCGAGGCCGAGCGGGCCCGGACCCTCGCGCGCGAAGAGGCCCGGCAGTCTTCGCTGGCCCGCGACCGGGCAGAGGCTGAACACGGGGAGGCTGAAAAGCAGAAATCGCTTGCCGAACTGCAAAGGAATGCCGCCGAGACCCAGCGCCTGCTTGCCGAGAACCGCTTCGGGCAGGTTCGTGAACTGGCCCACAAGTTCCTGTTCGATTTCCATGACGCCATCGCCCAGCTTCCGGGCTCCACCGGCCCGCGCAAACTTCTGGTGGAAACCGGAATCCGGTATTACGACTCGCTGCTACGGGAGGCCCGGGGCAATGCGGAACTGCTGCAGGAAATCGCACGGGGCTATGACCGCTTGGGCGATGTCCAAGGCAATCCCTACGGTGGGACTCTGGGCGACCAGCCCGGGGCCCTCGCCAACTACCGCAAGGCGGACGCCATCCGCCGGGACTTGCCGGTAACACGCCCCGACCTTGTCCGGGACCGGGTCCACGGTCTGGTGCGCATTGCGCAAATGGAGCTCTCCGCCGGCGACTTGAAAACCGCCGAAGCCACCGTGCGCGATGCGATCCGCCTGGCCAGGGACAAGGAAGGGAACTATGAGGTTTCCGATACCCTCGCGAACGCGTGGAGCATGGCGGGCGACATCGGCATCCGCACCGGCTCCTACGCGGCCTGTATTGAGGACTACACGCACGTGCTCGATATTTGGACCCGCTTGTCCAAGGAGGCGCGCAACCCGGCGTCGGAGCGCGAGGGAATTAGCCTCGGGCATACCAAGCTGGGCGAAACGTTTGCCCGGATGCAGAAACCGGGGGAGGCCTTGGAACACCTCCGTCCCGCACTTTCGATCGACCTGGAGCAACTGGTTGAGTTCCCCAACAGCATCCCCAGGATGCGCAAGGTCTATTTCGACTACCTGATCCTGGGAATTGTATTCCGGAGCGTTGCGGGCGAATCCTGGGCCGCACCCGGCGAAACCCGCATGGTGATGGACCGCGCGGCGGAAATGGCCGACAAGATGCTCGCGGCAGACCCCAACAACCGGACGGGACTCAACGACGTGAGCGCGGTGCAGTCGAGTTTTGGGGATTGGCTTCGAAACAGGGGAGAAGTTGGCGAGGCCATTCCGCACTTCGAGCGGGCGATGGAGGCTACGGAACGGCTGCTGGCAAGTGGCAACTCGTTCGACCGGCTGGAGAACGCCGTCCAATCGCATCAAAGGCTTGGCGGCGCGCTGGCGATGGCCGGAAGGCCGGACGAAGGCTTGGTCCACTTGGAAAAAGCCAGTGCGATTTTGGAGCAACTGAGGAAGCAGAATCCAACAATCATCCGGTGGGAAAGGCGCCGGGCCGATATCGCATCGGACCGGGGCCTGGCCTTGACCGTCAAAAAGGATTGGCCCGGAGCCATTGCCGCATACGAAATGGCCGTGGGAATTTGGGAGCAGCAGCTCAAGGCGGACCCAGCCAACGAAATCGCCCGCAACGCGCTGCCCGACTACTACTCCAGCCTCGCGGAAGCCTACGCGGCCGCCAGCCGCAAGGTCGATGCGGTTGTGGCAGTCCGCCGGGCGCTGGGCCTTTTCAGCGAAATTTCCGCGAAAAGGCCTCTGGGGGCCAATGAAGTCAGCCGCCGGAATGCCGATATCTCCCGGCTGGCGGAGTGGTCCCGGTAGGGGGACTACTTGGCACCCTTGAGGTACTTGTCCAGATCCGGGTTGATCTTCGCCTGGATCTCCGGCGTGTCGATGTTTTCCTTGGTGACCAGAACCGGGGTGATGTTCTGGATTCTCTCGGGCGTGCCGCCCTTGATCTTCTGCACTGCGGCCAACATGGATTTGTAACCCATGTCGAACGGGTCCTGGGCTACCAACGAGTCGATCACGCCATTCCGAAGGGCCTCGATCAACTGGGGGCTGGCATCAAACCCGACCAGCTTCACCTTTTTCCCCTTGCCCTGCAGCGCACGCGCGGCACCGACCGAGCTGGACTCATTGCTGGCGAACATCGCGTCCAGATCGGGAGTAGCGGTCAGCATGTTTTCCGACACCTTCAGCGACTTTGCAAAATCCGCCATGCCGTACTGCTTGTCAACGATCCGGATGCCGGGGAACTCCTGGCGAATGATGTCCTCAAAATTGCTCTCGCGTTCCATGGTGGATGCGCTACCCGCTTGAACGGCAACTTCGGCGATCTTTCCCTTGCCATCAAGGAGCTTGCCAATGCGCCGCGCGGCGAGACGGCCACCATCCACGTTGTCGGTCGCGACCTGGGCGGTGAAAAGTTCGGTATCCACCGGCGAATCGAAAATGATGACCGGGATGCCAGCCGACGTGGCGTTTTGCACCAGCGTCACCAGAATTTTTTTGTCGATGGGCGCAAGGCAGATCGCATCGACCTTTTGGTTGATGGCCGAATCCATGATTTTGATCTGGCCTTCGTAATCGGTTTCGGAGGCCGGGCCGTTCCACAGAATCGTGAACCCGGCGTTTTCCTGCTGGGCCTTGATGGCACCGGCGTGGACGGATTGCCAAAAAGCGTGGGCCCTGCCCTTGGGGATAAACGCGATCCGTTTGTCCGTGGGTGCCTTGTTGCAGGAGGCGGTGAATGTTGCCGCCGCGATGAGGAGGAATGCCGTGATCTTGGATCTCATATTGAGGTGTGGAAATGCCCTGACTGATACATTATCGCGGTTCCGTGTCAAACTAGCGAATGCGTGAAAATTTTCGGTTCTATTGAGGCTGGTGGTACCAAGTTCGTATGCGGCGTTGGTACTGGTCCCGACGATCTCCGGACCATCTCCCTTCCGACTACGACTCCTTCGGAGACCATGGCGGAAGTCATTTCTTTTCTTCGCCGGGAAGGTGGCGGGGAGTTGTCCGCAGTGGGAATCGGCTCGTTCGGGCCAGTCGATTTGGACCGTGCATCCCCCAGCTACGGCCACATCACCTCGACCCCGAAACTGGCTTGGGCGAATTTCGATCTGGCCGGGACGGTGGCGTCGGCGCTGGGTGTGCCCGTAGGTTTCGACACCGACGTGAATGCGGCAGCGCGGGGCGAGGTCCGATGGGGCGCTGCGCGGGATGTTTCCAGTTGCCTCTACCTGACCTTCGGCACCGGCGTCGGAGGTGGCTACATCGCCGACGGGCGCTTGCTCCACGGCATGATCCACCCGGAGATGGGACACATCCGGATACCGCGTGATCCGGCCATTGACCCGTTTCCCGGCGTTTGTCCGTACCACGGGGATTGTCTGGAGGGTCTGGCGTGCGGTCCGGCCATCGAGAAACGTTGGGGGAAATCCGCCCGCGAGCTACCCCCCGACCACCCGGCGTGGGATCTGCAGGCCCGTTATGTGGCGTTGGCATTGGCGAACTTCGTCTGCACGCTGTCACCCGGGCGGATCATCCTGGGCGGGGGCGTGATGAAACAGGCCGGATTGTTTGGGCGGATCCGGACAGGCTTGGCGGATTTGCTGAACGGCTACGTCCGGTCGCGTTGGCTGGGGGCCGACATCGACCGCTATGTGGTGCCGCCCGGCCTGGGCGACCGGGCCGGAGTGCTGGGTGCACTGGCCCTGGCCGAACAGACGGTGGCCTGATTCACGCGAATCAGAGCGGAGGCTTCGGCGGCTTCACCGGCGACCAAGCGGCGACACCGCGCATTTTCGACGCCCGCCGGTAGAGTTTCGTCCCCTCGGTCGCATAAAGCCAGTCCAAATCCTTGCCCGCGAAGGTGAGGCCGGTGAGCGCCCCCCGTGCCGGCTTGCCCACGATTCCGGCACAGCGTCCATTCTGCTCGCAGTACTGGATGCCGAGAGCAGTTGCAAAGTAGGTCTGGCCGAGCGTGTCGACTGTTACGGCGGCGACTCCGCTCGCTGGAGAAACTTCCGGCATGTCGACGCGGAAGAACGGTTCGCCATTTGCCAAGCCCCCGTCGGCTGCGATCTGGAACGACCAGTTGAAGCGCACTTGGGAATCGCCCACAATCAGCATCGATTGGTCCGCAGACAAGCTCAGAGCGGACGGCGCTGCAATCTCACCCCCGGAATAGACGGTTTTCAACTTGCCCGCGGGGTCAATGTACCCCACAGTCTTTTTCGCCGGATCCGTAAAGTAGACGCCGCCCTTGGCCGTTATGGCAAGATCCGAGGCCGAGACCCCTGCCGAGACCGTCTTTTCGTCGCCGCCAAGTCCCCAGGAGACAATTCCAGTTGCCTTCGCGGCATAGATGCGCCCATCCGGACCGACGCGCACCGCCCGGACACCCGCCGCGTTGTCGCGGAATGTGGTTACCTTTCCCGATGGATCGGCCTTGTACACGCGGCTGGCCTTCGAATCGGCGAAGTAGACGTTCCCGTCCTTGTCGCCTGCCGGACTTGAAACCGCGCCATAGCTGCCGCCGACCTGTTCCCACTGCTTGTCGGCGGAGATCACGGTGAAGACGTTGCCGCGGGGCTCCCAACCGGAGTCCGGCTTCGAGAGCGCTGCGGGTTCACGGGCAACCACCGGCTTGGGGTAATCGCGCCAAAGCCAGGTCAGGGCCTCGGGCATGATGGCCGCGCCGTGTTTCATGTTGTGTCCTTCCTCGCCCAGGTTGAACTTCACGTCGTAGCCGGAAAAACGCAGCGCATCGTACATCACTTGGTTGTTCATCGGCCAACTACCGCCGTAAAAGACACCGAAGGGTTGGTCGGCGGAGGTGTGGTCGTTCTTGCCGGCCTGGAGGTAGACGCGGATCGGCTTGGGCTCGGTCCGGCGAATTGCCGCGGGCAGGGTGTCGGCACCTTTCAGCGAAACGAAAGTGCCGATGAAACTGAGGACGCGGTGGAACATGTCCGGGCGATGCCAAGCGGCCACAAACGCGCCTACCGCTCCCGTCGAGACGCCGGAGATGGCGTGGTCGTCCGGATTTTTCGAGAGGTTGTACTTCTTGCCGACTTCTGGAATCAGCTCTGCCTCGAGGAAGCTCGAGAAACGGTCGGAAATGTTGTCGTACTCGAAGATGCGCTCGTAGCGGTTTTGCGCGGTGGCCGAATTTTCAGGCGTGGTGGGCAGAACGCCGGGATCGATGAAGATCCCAATCAGGGGCGGCAGGTCGCCGCGTGCGATCAGGTTGTCAAAAACTACCGGGACGCGCTGCCCATTGCCCAGCGAGCCCGAGCCGTCCAGGAAGATCATGAACGGGGCAGGCTTGGATGCGTCGTATTTTGCTGGAACGTACACCGAATAGGTGTGCGGGGTGCCGGGATAGAATTTGCCCGGAGCGAGCTGGTATTTGGTGACCACTCCCTTTGGGACGTTGGGATTCGGCTGGGAATCGGGACCGAGGGCGTAGTCCTGGGCGGCCACCGGGATGGCGGCGGCAAGGAGCAGGAGCAGGGCAGGGAGGGTCTGTTTCATGGCGCGGAAGGATCAAGTATATCGGGTGGTGAAATCTGGTCCATGCGGGCGTCGGCGATCCCACGCAAGCGGCGTAAGTCGACCCTACCTATATCCATCGCGTTTTTATTGCGCGGGAAATAAGTTTCAGAAAGTTCACAATCCAGCCCATAAGAATATCCGATTGGCCATTCCCGCTAGTCCATCCTATACTGAAAGCATAGGAAGCAAGCGTCGCAAGTATACGGCGCAGCCAATCAGGCTGGCTTCCTTCAGACAAGGTCCCGGTTGCAAGACGCGCCATGGACTTATGTCGTTGCTATAACTCCCGCACCCCAACGGTGCAGGGAATCCCCTGTCGGATACAAGCCGTGGATCTTATACGCCCCGCAGGCACTTGGGCCCGAGTGTGTCCCTGCGCTGACTTATCGATCCACACCATCTCCACAAGGACTGAAAGGAATCTACAAATGAAAACAGCAATCCGGACGCTTTTGGCGTTCTCGACCACACTCGTATTCGGAGCCGCCACAATGGCGTTCGCCGCGGACACCGACCCGCTCCGCATCAACGTCCCCTTTGCCTTCAAGGCAGGCAAAGCCAATCTCCCCGCCGGCGAATACATGGTCTACGAGGATGACTCCAAGGTCATCACCCTCAAGGGCACACACGGGAGCGCCATCGTTTTGGGTGTCCCAACGTCGGAAGGAGATACCAGCAAGGCCAGCGTGACGTTCGACCACACTTCCGAAGGCTATGTCCTCAAGTGCGTCCACACGTGGGGCAAGTCGGTTTCAAGCGTAATTCCGACCCTCCAGTCCGAGAAGTAGACGCCGGCCTCAAAGGAGTGTCAGGGGGTCCACGTCAATTACCAGCGACGTGGCCCCCCACTTCTTCTCGCGTGCGAACTCGCGCGCCTTTTTTAGCAGAGCGTTCAGCGCCTTCCGGCTCCCCGATTTCACCAGCAACTGGTAGCGGAATTCCGCCTTCAACCTGGGTACGGGAGCCTCCGCCGGCCCCATGATCTTCATATTTTCAAGCGGTGACGAGAGCGCCGGGACAAGGTGGGCACCCAGCTCGGTGCTCATCCGCAATGCATCCTCCTGCAGCGGGGCCCGAACCAAAATGTTCGCCATCGCGCTGAACGGCGGGTATTTCATGAACCGCCGGAACTGCAACTCCTTCTGGAAGAAGCCGTTATAGTCCTGTCGCGATGCCAAGTCGATGGCGTAATGGTCGGGATTGATGGTCTGCATGTACACCGTACCCGGCAGATTGCCGCGCCCGGCCCTACCAGCCACCTGCGTCAGAAGCTGGAATGTACGTTCGGCAGCGCGGAAGTCTGGCATGCCGAGTCCGACATCCGCCGAGACCACCCCGACCAAGGTCACATTGGGGATGTCATGGCCCTTGGCGATCATCTGGGTGCCCACGAGGATGTCAAAACTTCCCTCGCGGAAATTGTGGAGAATGTCCTCGAACTGCCGCTTGCCCACCACGGTATCGCGGTCAAGGCGCGCGATCCGCGCTTCCGGGAATTCGGCATGGAGTTCGTCCTCCACCCGCTCCGACCCCGTTCCCATAAACTGGATATGCTCGCTGGCGCATTTCGGACACACCGAAGGCACCTTCTGCGCATAGCCGCAATAGTGGCAAAGCAGCCGCCTGTCGCGCTTGTGCCAAGTCAGGGTCAAAGCGCAATTCACGCATTCGACTCGTCCGCCGCAGGACCGACACACCACGTGGCTGGAAAAGCCCCGCCGGTTGAGCAGGATCATGGCCTGCTCCTTGTTCGCCAGCTTCTCCCCCAATGCGTTGATCAATTGGCGCGAGAATGTGGCGTGCTTGCGCGTTTCAAGGAACTCCTGCCGCATGTCGACCAGATAAACCTTCGGCATGGGGCGCTCGGCGATCCGGTCCGGCATTTCCAGCAGGGTGTACTTACCGGACTGAGCGTTGTGTCGGCTCTCCATGCTGGGGGTGGCGGAGCCCAGGACCACGCAGGCACCGGCCGCCTGGGCGCGGACAATCGCCACATCGCGACCGTTGTAGCGCGGGTTCTCCTCCTGCTTGTAGCTGCCGTCGTGCTCCTCGTCGACGATAATCAGGCCGGGATCGCTCACTGGCGCGAAGACCCCGGAGCGTGTCGCAACAACCACGGTCGCGCCCGACGAACGGATACGGCGCCACTGACCGGCGCGCTCGGTGTCACTGAAGGCGCTGTGGAGGATCGCGACTTTGTTGCCGAACCGCGCGTGGAATTGCCCGGCCATCTGGGGGGTGAGCGCGATCTCCGGCACCAGCAGAAGCGCGCTCCTGCCGAGAGCCAAGGCATGGTCGATGGCATTGAGGTAGACCTCTGTCTTGCCCGAGCCGGTCACGCCGTAAAGCAGGAACGTCTTGAAAGTCCGGGTGTCGAGACCGGCCTTGATCGCCTCGAAAGCCTCGCGCTGGACGGGATTGAGATCGTGCGGTTGGCGGATCGGAGCGGAACGGATCGCCAGTTCTTCGGCTTCCAGCTTGACCATTCCACGGCGGGCCAGGATGCGGGCTGCGGCACCACCGTTCTTAACGGCGCTTTCCACGTCGGCCAGATTGTGGGTACCGGGGTGGAGCGAGAGATAGGCGAGAAGTTCGCGCTCGGCCTTCGGGTGCTTGCCTTCAGGAGTCTCGCCGGCGGGCAGGAGGCTGACGCGAAGCTTGGTGGACGGAGAGCGCAGGGGGTCGCGGTCCCGCTCGACATCCTCCACGGAAATCCAGCCGCGTTTTTCGAGGGATTTGAGAACCTTCGCCGCCAGCGGCACCTTCTTGGTCAAGTGGGCAGCCGAAAGGGACCGGCTTTCGAGGAGTTTCAGGATTTGGTCGAGCTCGCCGTCCGAAGAGGGGTCGATGGAAAGTTGTTTCGCCGCATCCCGGCCGGAGGGCGTGAGGGAATACATCTTCCCGGCCTTGATGTCGGATGCAAGGGGCAGCATGGAGCGCAGGACCTCGCCCAGCGCGGTGCAGTAGTAGCCTGAGATCCAGCGGCCCAAGGCAAGCAGCGATTCGTCCAGCACCGGCTCCGGGTCAATTGCGCGGGCGACCTCCTTCACGGAGACTCCGGCTTCCGGGTGGTCCTCGTGGACGCTCAGGACGACACCTGTCAGCCTTCTGCCCCCGAAAGGCACCAGGACACGCATGCCGGCCTTCACGCGCTGCTCCAGGTGCGTCGGCAGCGAGTAGGTGAAGGAGCGGTCCAAGGGAACTGGAAGGCTGACTTCGCAGTAGACTTTGCGAAAGAGGGGCAAATTCCAGTTTAGGGTGAGATGCGTCCCGCGATATGATGTCATCGGAATGCCCATCCAGCCAGCCAAGCTACACCACGTCTCACGTCAGACCAAGAATCTGGACCTCACGCAGAAGTTTTATGAGGACGTGCTCGGTTTCCGGGCGATCAGCCGTCCCGGTTTCAACTTCCGTGGAGCATGGCTATATGGTTTCGGGATGCAGCTACACCTCATTGAGGAGCCCTTCGACGAGCCGCCGGTAGCCATCAACACGAGGGAAAACCATATTGCGTTCGCGATCGACTCACTGGACGACGCCGAGGCTGTTGTTAAGGAGCACGGGCTCGCCTACCGGCGACAGGAAGTTCCCGAGCGGGGCACAGGTCAGATCTTCTTTCGCGACCCCGACGGTTGGCTGATCGAGGTTGGGGTTTACGCAGCAGTGATGGACAAGTAAGTCCAAAACAGTTTGCCCTAAAGTTCCTGGCCCGTTCCGCCGATAGACAAGCGGGCCGATGATTTCCATTCGAAAATTCTTGTATGCGCAAAGGCCCGCCGAGGCCGCGGACGAGCTCAAGGTACTGGCGGATGTGGCATCCTCCCTGCCGGTTGGCCCCGACATGTTCGCCGTGTACGTTGCCTTGCTGGGCCACATCATGGCCTGCATCCTGTCCGGTGACAGCGTGGCGGACCTTCGTGCCCGTCTTGCCCAAGCTAGAAACCGCCTCTCCCCCGAACTTCCAGGCAGCGAAATCCAGCAGATAGACACGGCCATCAGAGGAATCCTCACGCGCTACTCGGCGCGTGTGCAGGAATCGGCCCAGCGTTCCGCCTTGGAAACACAGCACATCGTGGGAGTACTCAATCAAGCGCTCAGTGTGGTGGCTGGCGGCGGGGAGCGCTCGGTATCGCGTTTACAGAAGATCCAAGGCGCACTGCAGCGTGCTTCTGGAATGCAGGATATTGCCAGTTTGAGAGCGTCCCTCTCGGACGCGGTCCATATGGTGCAGGAGGAAGAGAAGAAAGAGCGTGAAACTGCCGCGCGGGACTTGCAGAATTTCGGAACCGAGGTCGCAAAGGCCCGGGAACTTGTTCAAGGGAGTACTGTTTGCGGTCTGCCTGGGCGCCCGGAGGGTGTTGATGCAATCCGGGACGCGATTGAGGGCGGTCCGGACGGGTATGGGGATCCCGACGAGGGAGTTCTGGTTGTGGCCTTCGTCTTTTCCCAGCTACAAGGCATTGTGCAGCGCTATGGGCCAGATGTGGTGGAGAGCTTGTTCTTCCAATTGATCCGGGAGCGCATTCAGCCCATTGCGCCTTCGACGATCGCATTCCGATGGACTCCGTTCAGCTTGGTGAGTCTGGCTCGTGCGGGCACTTCGGTGGAGCAGGTTAAGACGGCCATCGCAGCCGCAAATCGAGCACCCCTTGTCCACAAGGTCTCGCTTGGAAACCGGACCGCTGTGCTAAAGGTCGGTTTGGCCCACCTGCTCTTGGAGGGTTCCCAGCGGACTCCGGACTCAGTGATTGAGGAACTCGACGGCTTTACCGCCGCCGGGTCGTACAAGGAATAGGCTCATGCCCGAGGCACAGATACCGCCACGAGATCGCGACGCCGCAATCGCCGACGTAGTCGAAATGATCGTCCGGCAGTGCGCTCCAGCGGAGATTCTGGCGACGCTTTGCCAGTGGCTGGAACCGGGGGAAGATTCGCAAGCGGCGTTCTACTTGCTGGAGGCGGATTCCTTCGGGGTTCCTCTGTGGACTATGGCAGCCTCGTCCGGCTCATTCGGACCGATTGCGCACTTGGATCCCGCAGATTTATCCCGCCAGCTACTTGATTCCAGTGACCAGGACGCGGACTGCTTACTGCAACAGGTTGACGATGACCTTTGGGTACGTCACCTGTATTCGGGAATTGGAGAAATGGTCGGATTGTTTGTAATCGCCTCATCCGTTCGGCCAGACCCACTGCAATCAAAACGTATTGAATCCGTTTGCCACCTGGCATCGCTCGCCGTGGAACATCGCAACTTGCTGGACGAACTGGCTTGGCAAGCAGATCACGATGATGTGACGGGATTGCTGACTCGCGCCTGCTTTGAGCGGTTACTGGCTGGGCGACTCAATACTCGATTCGGCTCGCAAGCCCTCCTTGTGGTCAATTTGGACCGATTCCGCGTCGTAAACGAGGTGTTGGGACACTCCCTTGGCAGCCGGCTCCTTCGGCACGTCGGAAGCCGGTTCCGCGACTGCTTGCCGGTCGGTTGCGTCTTAGCGCGTGTCGGTGGCGACGAATTTGCAGTCCTGCCGGATGGCCCCCACACGCCCGAAATGGCCGCCGCAGTCGCAGATCGGCTTTTGCGAGCATTGGCTGAGCCGATTTCGGTGGACGAGCACCAGTTGTTTATCAGTGCCAGCATCGGAATCTCGTGCTCCACCCGCGAAAGCACCCGCGAGAGCCTACAACGCGAGGCGTATGTTGCCGTGTATCACGCAAAACACTCTGGCAAGGGGCGCTGGATGTGTTTCCATGGCTCCATGGCGGCCACCCCCCCGGAGCGGCTTGAGATGGAAAAGCGGCTACGCTCGGCCTTGGTGCGCTGCGAGATGCTGGCCTACTACCAGCCTCAAATCGACCTTTCCAGCGCACGCTTACGGGGTGCCGAGGTTCTTCTTCGCTGGAAGCCCGAGGGATTGGGAATCATTTCCCCCGCATCGTTCATTCCGCTGCTGGAGGAAACCGGCCTGATCGTGGAATTCGGGCGATGGGTTCTGCGCGAAGCCTGCCGACAGGGCCAGAAATGGGGCAGCCGGGGCGTCTGGCTGCGTTTGGCCGTCAACGTCTCGGCGATTCAGTTCATGAACCCGGGCTTCGCGGATGAAGTTGAGACCGCTCTGACAGAAACCGGCTTCCCGGCACGTCTGCTCGAGCTGGAACTGACCGAAAGTCTATTTGTTGGCGACTACGCCCGAGTTTCCACAGTTTTTCGGCGTCTGCAACGGATCGGCGTGACCTTGGCCTTGGACGATTTCGGCGTCGGCCAGTCGTCACTTTCTCATTTGCAAAGACTGCCGTTCCAGCGACTCAAAATCGACCAGTCCTTCGTCCGCGCCATGGCGGATTCAGGCAGCTGCCCGCCGATTATCGAGAACATCATACGGCTCGCGTCGGGCTTGGGAATGAGCACCATCGCGGAGGGTGTCGACAGCCCGACACAAGTGGAAGCCTTGAAGCAAATGGGGTGCGATGAAGCACAGGGGTACTTCTACTCGATGCCAATGCCAGCGGAGGAATTCGAACGAGTGTGGGCTATAAGGGAGGCAAGGACCGCATGACCTCGGCGACTTCGGATTCGACGTGTTCATCCGTCCAGCCCAGGAGCCTTCCCATTTCCTTCGCTATCGGAAGGAGCCAGACAGAATCCAAGCGCCGTTCGTGCCCCCAGTAGGTACTAACGTACAGCAAGTCCGCCAGCTTCAACGCATACTCCCGTTCTACTGCGGCTCGGACCGTTCCGGCCCAGCCATTTGAGCGATCGGGAATCTCCAAGGGCGTTGTTCCGGTGACGCAGGGGAACTCCCGTCCCGGTGCGAGGTCACGCAGCAGCAGATCGACCAATTCCTCGCTCATGGATCGGTACGTCGTGTACTTGCCCCCGGAAACATGCAGGACCCCATCCCCCGAGGCCCAGATTTTGTGTTCCCGGCTGGTCGCCGTGGCTGATCGGCCGCCCTCCAGTAGAAGAGGGCGGAGGGAACTGTATGAACTGACCGGTTCTCCGGCGAATTCCGGAAAGAGCCGCTGCACGATGGACTTCAGATACCGAATCTCGGCATCTGATATGTGGACCTGGTCCGGACTGCCGGAGTGGTCTTCGTCCGTAGTGCCAACCAAGGTCAAGTCTTTGTTCTCACCCCATGGGATGAAAAATACAATTCGGCCGTTCTCGTCAAAGTATGAAATCGCCTCGTCGCCGTGCTGGATTCTCGGGAAGATCAAATGCGAGCCGCGCACCAAACGCAGCGGAGCGGCTTCAGACCAGGCACCGGTCGCATTCACGACGCGCTTGGCCCGGATCTCAAAAACCTCTCCGGTCAGTGTATCGCGACCCTCGATCCGCTGGCCACCTGAATGGTTGGAGGCAATCGCGGCAGCAACGTAGTTGGCAACCGAGGCACCATGGGCCTCGGCATCCACGAGGTTCTCGATGACCAGGCGTGCAGAATGTACTTGGCCGTCGAGAAACATCAAACCCGCCTTCAGGCCGACAGACTCCAGTATCGGCTCCAATGCCGAAACCTCGGCCGCAGACAGGACCTGGTGGCTACCAATGCCGCTCCTGCCAGCCAAAGCATCGTAAAGGGTCAACCCGGCACCATAGAACCAGCGGTCGATCGGACCATAGCACGGGAGCAGGAACTTCAACGGCGCGACCAGCGCGGGCGCGATCCGCAGCAATGTCGCGCGCTCGTGCAACGCCTCCCGAACCAGATTGAAATCGAAATACTTGAGGTACCTCAAGCCCCCGTGGATCAGTTGCGAGTTCCGACCGCTGGTGCCGGACGAAAAGTGATTCCTTTCGACAAGCGCAACCTTGAGGCCCG
>CAIYDY010000105.1 GCA_903925015.1 uncultured Acidobacteriia bacterium | reverse complement strand
GTTGGACCGGATCGAGGTGTTTCTTGCACCGGGCGAAAATGTGGCAGCCGTTGGCAACTTGGTGCGTTCGACAGTTCCCGAGAGCTGGGAAGTGGACACCCCGGGCACACGGAGCGAGGAGAACCAGCGGATGCTGCGGGCGTTCCGGTGGAATCTCCGCATCCTTAGCTATATCTCCCTGCTGGTGGGCGCGTTTCTGATCTACAATTCCGTAGCCGTTTCCGTGGTCCGGCGTCGGGCTGAAATCGGCATCCTGCGGGCCGTGGGCACAAGCGCGCGCGGCGTGCTTTCGATGTTCCTTGGCGAAGCCGCGATGCTCGGGCTGACCGGCTCCGTACTCGGCATCGCTCTCGGACGCGCACTGGCGGGCGGCATCCTGGGCATGATTTCGGACACCGTCAACGCCCTTTTCGTCACAAGCACCCCCGGCACGCTGTCGATGGATATCTGGATGGTGGGCGGAGCGTTGTTCACCGGCACCGGCATGGCCGTTGCGGCCGCCTTGATTCCGGCCATCGAGGCGTCACGTGTGGCCCCCGCCGAGGCCATGCGCCGGGAGGCACGCGAACACGATTCCAAGCTGCATTCCAAGCGGGACTTGGGCATCGCCGCCGCGATGGCAGTCGCGGCCTTCGCGCTTTGCCAAGCCGGACCCGTGGGTGGACGCCCATTCGGTGGATATCTTGCAACGCTGTTGGCAGTTTCCGCGGCCGCCATGCTCTCACCGGCCTTCTCCACCGGTGTGATTCGCGTACTCCGCGTTCCGCTGAAGCGCGGCCTGGGTGCCTCGGGGCTGATTGCGGGGCGCAGCTTGGTGGCGGCGTTGGCGAGGACCTCCATTGTTGTGACGGCGCTCGGGACCGCAGTCGCGATGATGGTTTCGGTCGGCATCATGGTCGGGAGCTTCCGCGAAACCGTGCAGCTGTGGCTTGGAAGCCAGTTGCGGGCGGACATCTATTTACGCGCCTCAGGACCGGCGAGCGCGGGCATTTATCCAGCGATGGACAACCGGGTACCGGAAGTGCTGGCCGGAATCGACGGGATTCAGGACATTGATGTTTTTCGTGCCTTCCAGATCCACTACCAGGACACCCGGGCCACGTTCGGCGCGGGCATCATGCGGATCGTGAAGGAAAAGGGCACGCTCCGCTTCATGTCGGGGAGTGCGCAGGAGATCCTAGGCTCGCTGCCGGGGCGCGACCGCGCGATCGTCAGCGAACCGTTCTCCACCAAACACAATGTGCGGGTTGGGGATGTCATCAGGATCCCGCTGGGCAGCCGAACCGTGCCGCTGACGGTCGCGGGCATATACTTCGACTATTCCAACGACCGCGGCTTCGTGCTGGTGGACCGCGCGACCTTGCTGAAATACCTGCCCGACCAGCCGGTCACGAACATCGCGGTCTATACCCGGCCGGGGGTGGACGCCGACGAGGTCCGGGCGCGAATCGAGGCCGCCGTCGCAGACTATCCCGTCCTGGTGGCCCCCAACACGCTGCTGCGCAACGCGGCCATCAAGATTTTCGACCGCACGTTCGCAGTCACCTACGCATTGGAAGCAGTGGCGATTCTGGTGGCGATGCTCGGCGCAGCCAACTCGCTGCTAGCATTGGTATTGGACCGCCGCCGCGAAATCGGACTCATCCGATACCTCGGCGCCGACGGTGGCCAAGTGCGCCGCATGATTTTGACGGAAGCGGGGTTGCTTGGATTCTTGGCGGGATTGTTGGGATTGGCGCTCGGCACGGCCATGTCCCTCATCCTGATTTTCGTGGTCAACAAGCAAAGTTTCGGGTGGACCATCCAATTCCACCCTCCGGTACCGCTGATTGGCGGTGCCTTGGCGCTCATCTGGGCCTTTACGGTCCTGGCGGGCGTTTACCCGGCCCGGTTCGCCGCAGCCTTGGAACCGTCGGAAACGATTCACAGCGAGTAGAGCAGTACAGCGACTAAAGTATCACAGCGCCAAAGCATCAAGCGAAAGCCTTACAACAAGCCCAAGTATTACAAATGAGTTCAAACATACGCAACATCGCGATCATCGCGCACGTCGACCACGGCAAGACCACACTGGTCGACGCCATGTTGAAGCAGAGCGGCATCTTCCGCGCCAACGAGGCGGTGGAGGACCGGGTCATGGATTCCAACGACCTGGAAAAGGAACGCGGCATCACCATCCTTTCCAAGATCACCGGCGTCCGCTACAAGGGCACCAAAATCAACATCGCCGACACCCCCGGCCACAGTGACTTCGGCGGAGAGGTGGAGCGCGCGCTAAAGATCGTCGACGGCGTCATGCTGCTGGTGGACGCCTCGGAAGGCCCCCTGCCCCAGACCCGGTACGTGCTGATGAAGGCCTTGGAAGCCGGCCTCAAGCCGATCGTCGTCATCAACAAGATCGACCGTCCCGACGCCCGTCCCGCCGAAGTTCTGAACGAGGTCTACGACCTTTTCATCGACTTGGACGCACAGGAAGACCAACTCGACTTCCCGGTGCTCTATGCCATCGCGAAGAACGGCATCGCCAAGACATCGCTCGAAGACCCCTCCGAAACATTGGAACCGCTGTTCGAGGCGATCATCAAGCACCTCCCTGCCCCGAAGGGCAATCCTGAAGCAGTTCTCCAGGCATTGGTTGCCAACCTCGATTACAGCGACTACCTCGGACGCCTGGCCATCGCCCGCGTCTTCGAAGGCACGTTGCGGCACGGCGACGACGTCGCCATCTGCCACTTGAACGGCAGCATCCAGAAGATCCGGATCACCAAGCTTTACTCGTTCGAGGGCCTGAAACGGGTCGACGAAATGGTCGCCGGCCCAGGCGACATTATTGCCGTCGCGGGTGTGGAAGGTATCACCATCGGCGAAACGATCACGTCGGCCGAAACCCCGATGCCGATGCCGCACATCCAGATCGACGAACCGACCATCGGCATGGTGTTCACCGTGAACACTTCGCCGTTCGCCGGCAAGGAAGGCAACTTCGTCACCTCGCGGAACATCCGCGACCGGCTGGACAAGGAACTGCTGACCAACGTGTCGATCAAGGTGGAAACCCTGTCGCCGGAAACCTTCCGCGTGATGGGCCGCGGCGAACTGCAGCTGGCCATCCTGATCGAAATGATGCGCCGCGAAGGCTTCGAGCTGGGCGTCGGCAAGCCGGAAATCCTTTCGCGCGTCATTGACGGCAAGCAGATGGAGCCGCTCGAAATGCTGGTGATCGATTGCCCCGAGCAGTTTATCGGCGTGGTCATCGAAAAGCTGGGCTCGCGCAAGGGCAAGATGTCGAAGATGATCAACAACGGCTCCGGCCGCGTGCGCTTGGAATTCCACATCCCGTCGCGCGGCTTGATCGGGCTGCGCAGCGACATTCTTACGGAATCGCGCGGCACGGCGATCATGAATTCGCTCTTCGACGGCTATATCGAATGGCAGGGGGATATCCCGACCCGTCCGACCGGTTCGCTGGTTTCCGACCGCGCGGGCAAGGCAACCAGCCACGCGATTTTCAACCTGCAGGAACGCGGCGAAATCTTCGTAACTCCGACGACGGAAGTCTACGAGGGCATGATCGTGGGCGAGAACGCGCGGTATTCCGATCTTGACGTGAACATCGTCAAGGAAAAGAAGCTGACCAACATGCGGGCTTCTTCCGCGGATGATGCGATCCGGCTGGTTCCGCCACGCCTGATGAATCTGGAACAGGCGATTGAGTTTGTGCGGGACGACGAAATGGTCGAGATCACGCCGAAATCGATCCGGCTGCGGAAGAAGATTCTGCAGGCAAATCGCCGGTAGGGGATTGTGCTCGAAGGGCTGAGTCACACTCAGCCCGCCTTTCCCAAACTCGGTAACTGGGTCCTTGTCTTCTGATAGACTCTCAGCAGGAGCCAAGATGAAGGCAGATCCGATTTCTGTAGGCAGAGTCCTCAGCGAAAACCGCCGCTTCGTGGTCCCGATCTACCAGCGAACGTATGAATGGTCGGAGAAGGACCAGTTGGAGCCTCTCTTCGAGCAAATAGAAGCCAAAGCCCAAGAGCGGATCAAGAAGGGCAAGGCTGATTTTCCCCACTATATGGGCTCCCTTCTGGTAATGCCGGAGGGAGAGGCCGATTTTTGCCGCGTCCAAGCATTCGACATCGTAGACGGCCAGCAAAGACTCACCACATTTCATCTGTGTTTTGCCGCGCTGCGCGAGGTCGCCCGCTGCCGGGGCTTCGACGACCTACACAAGAAACTGAAGAGCCTCCTTCTTCTCGAGGATGACCCTCTGATGACGGGCAAGAAGGCTGAGTGTTACAAGCTACAGCCATCGGCGTACGACCGTTCGCTCTTCCGCGACCTCATTGACATGAATCGCGACGAGATCAAGCAGTCTCACGCGCAGTATTTTCATAAGAATGGAAAGCTCATCAAGGCACAAGCAACCCCAACTCCGCTTGCCGCGTACTGGTTCTTCTTGACGCGTGCGGAGGCATTTCTTTCCGTTGTCGAGGCTGAATCCCGCACGCGCTTCTTGGCATTGACCGACGCTATCTTCCAGAATTTTCATTTCATTGTCATCACTCTTTCTAAAGATGACGATCCGCAAGTCATCTTTGCGACGCTAAACAGCGGCGGCAAACCCTTGAGCGCGATGGACCTCGTCCGCAATGACGTATTTCTCCGCGCCGCTAGAAACGGTGAAGATGAAGAGCAATTGATGAGCAGGTACTGGAAAATCTTTGAAGATCAGTTCTGGAAGCAGCAAAGCACCCAAGGGCGCATGAAGAAGCCCTTGGTCGATTTCTTTCTAGCTCACGCCCTGGCCGCCGAAACTGGCGAACTCATATCGCTGACAGAGGTCTATGCGGAGTACAAGCAATTCTCGAAAAGCCATGAGGGCCAGAGCGTTGCGGAGGAACTCGCAAGCATCTCCCGCTATGCGCCTGTGTATCGGAAACTCGTGACCCCAGAGACGGGGAGTGCCCTTTCGAAACTGTCGCGCCGACTGAACGCCTTTGATCTCTCGACAGCCTATCCGCTCATCCTGCTGATCGAGATCTCTGACACATCGACCGAGACGAAAGATGAGCTTTACGCATTCATCGGCAGCTACGTAATTCGTCGGGCACTCTGCGGCCTCACAGCCAAGAACTATAACATCGCATTCATCGAATTCACCGCGCACATGCGCCGACACGGAGTATCGGTCGAAAGCTTTGCTGCGGTCGTAGAACTGCGCAAGAGCAGCGAAGCCTCCCGTTTTCCCACCGATGCCGATCTTAAGGATGCGGTGATCAATCGAAGCCAATACAACCGGTTCCCCGGCCACCGCCTGAAGCTCATTATTGAGGAGCTGGAACTGGCGTCACACGACAGATTCAGTGCGGTCAGTAACCTGCGAGATAACCTCTCCGTGGAACATATTATGCCTCGGGAGTGGCGCAAAGAATGGCCTTTGCTTTCAGGTCGAATGGCACCTGAAAGGGGTGGCGTGGATGGTCGATGAGAGCATGGCTGCCGAAATCGCAGAGCGTGATCGCCTTATCCACACGCTCGCGAACCTTTCCCTGTTGACGACTCCGGGCAACTCATCTGCGGGTAACAGTGGGTTCACGACAAAGAAAGTTCGCCTCCGCGACTCCCTTCTCCGGATGAACGGCGAGATCGCGGAAAACGCTGATTGGCGGGAAACTGAAATCTATGCTAGGGCAATCAGACTGGCTGAATTGGCTGTGAAGGAATGGCCGCACCCGCAGCCAGTTGGTCAGTAGGTCCGTGCACCTCTGAACAACGCTCACACTCGTGGGATCAGGACCCAACCCTACATTAGCGGCAGCACACCGATCACTGGCACGTACCGCGCGAAATCGGACGTATTGTGCGTCAGCAACCAGTTGATGCCATTGCTGCACATGGTGGCAACGATATTGGCATCGTGAATCTGCCTTCCTTGTATCGTCCGGGTTTCGATCAGGTCCAGAAGTGCGTTCGTCACGTCAACGTTATCATTGGCGATCTCGAACTTGGTTTGGAAATGCCGTACCGCAGTCGCCAAAGCGGGCGGCGAAGGCTGCGGCCGGAAGTTGCCGGGTCGACTTGCGCTGGACAAATACTCCCGGAGGACTTGGCGGCTAGCCCAGAACTGCACCCTGGCCGACTCAAGTTCCCTCACGCGTCTGATCGTGACGTCGTGAAAAGGAGATGCCTCGAAGGTCATATAGATCAGAATGTTGGTGTCCAGGAAGACTGCGCTACCCGAGGGCGGAATCATAGATGTCTTCCCGGTGGAAGGTCATTGTCGGATCCGACATCTGGCCGCCGATGAGGGGCAGGCCGTCCAGTACGCTCGAACCGACCGATGGCTCCCGTGAGGCGTCCAACACAAGGGATGAGCCGTTCCGTGCAACGTTCAAGTGCGTCCCCGGCGGGACACGCAACAAGTGAGCCGGCACAATCAGTTCGCCCGCGTCGTTAACTTCGACAAGCATCAGCAACCTCTCTTTCATCATAGCCCCCGGCGGACCGATGCAACCGCGGTTGCTACAATGCCCCAAAGTCCGTAGGAACGCATGAAACCCTCCATCACCCTCGTAGCCGCCCTGCTGTTTGCCGCAGCAAGCCTCACGGCCCAAGCTCCCATCCGCTATGAAATCTCCTTTCCCAACGCGGCGCACCACGAGGCCCATGTGCGGGCTACGTTCACCGGCGTCAAACAGCCGGTGCTCGACGTAGTCATGAGCCGGTCCTCACCGGGCCGTTACGCCCTGCACGAATTCGCCAAGAACATCTACAGCGTCACCGCCACGGACGGCGAGGGTCATGAGCTAACGACGTCCCGCGTTTCGCCGTCGCAGTGGGCCGTCTCCGGCCACAAAGGCACCGTCGTCGTTGAATACACACTCTTCGGCGACCGCGCCGATGGCACATACGACGGCATCGACGAAACCCACGCCCACCTCAGCATGGCCGCCACCTTCGTCTGGGCGCACGGCATGGACAAGGTCCCCATGAGTTTCCGGTTCCTCCTGCCCGAAAACTCCAAGTGGAAGATCGCGACCCAGCTCAAGTCCGAGCCGGACGGCACCTATTCCGCCCCGAACGTCGACATGATGATGGACAGCCCGGTCGAATTGAGCAACTTCGACCTGCACGAATGGACGGTCGGGGGAAGCCAATTCCGTCTCGCGATCCACCACACCGGCAGCAACCAAGAATCCGCAGCCTTCGCCCAAATGGCCAAAGCGGTTGTGACGGAAGCCGAGGGTGTGTTCGGAGCCTTCCCCAAGTACGATACAGGCAACTACACCTTCCTGATTGACTACCTGCCCTACGCCTCCCGCGATGGCATGGAGCACCGCGACTCCACCGTGATCAGCAGCACGGGGGCGCTCAAACAGGACGCGGCCCAGCAAATCGGCACCGTCTCCCACGAATTTTTCCACTCCTGGAATGTCGAACGGATCCGCCCCAAGGCGCTGGAACCCTTCGATTTCGAAAAGGCCAACATGTCCGGCGAATTGTGGTTTGCCGAAGGCTTCACCAACTACTACGGGGTGCTCGTGCTGAAGCGTGCGGGCCTCAGCAGCCTCGACAGGTTCGCCGCCGGAATGGGCGGTGCGGTCGGAGCCGTCCTCACGGCACCCGGCCGCCAAATCTCGAACGTGGTGGAAATGGCGCGCCAAGCCCCCTTTGTGGATGCCGCCACGGCGAACGACCCCGTCAACCGTTCCAATACCTTCATTTCCTACTACATCTACGGCCAAGCCATCGCGCTGGGCGTGGATCTTTCCATCCGCACCCAGTTTCCGGGCAAGAGCCTCGACGATTGGATGCGCCGTATGTGGAAGAACCACCCCGATATCGCCAAGCCCTATACCTTGGAGGAACTCGAAATAGCGCTTGCCGAAACGACGAGCAAGGCCTTTGCCTCCGACATCTTCCGCAAGCACGTGTACGGCAAGGAGCCCATGGACTACGCGAAGCTCCTCGCAGCCGCCGGTTTCGAACTTCGCAAGGCGTCGGCCGACCGCGCGTTCCTGGGCACATCCATGGTCCAGTTCAGTGAGACCGGCATGGAGATCACCGGTACGGTGCTTCGGGACTCCCCCGCCTACGCGGCGGGTCTCGACCGTGGCGACAAGATCACGGAATTCGACGGCAAGGCGTTCAAGACGGAACCCGAGTACACCAAGTGGCTCGATTCGAAAAAGCCGGGAGACAAAGTCACCCTCAAAGTGGACGGCAGGAGCGGTTCAAAGACGCTGGAAATTACCCTTGCCGGGAGCCCCCAACTTGAAATGGTTCCATCGGAGCAGACGGGAAAGACGCCCACACCGGAGCAACTCGCCTTGCGGTCGCAATGGCTGGGCTCCAAAGCCGTGCACCCGCTCCCTGAGCTCAAGAAGTTCTGTCCCGTCTGCCAGCGGGCCCACCCCTTCGAATTCGAGCACTGCCCCTTCGATGGCAGCGACCTCGGTATCATCCCGGGCAAGGCTGGGCCACGCACGGCTGCACCCGGACGCCGCCGCCCCAACTAGGACTGGCGGGGAAACGGCTGGAAGAGGGCGAACATGGCACCTTGGGGATCGCCGATCAGGGAGGTGTACCCTGTTTTCTCGATCTCCATCGGCTCCACCATCACCCGACCGCCCAACTCCCGGGCCTTGGCGGTGTGGGCCGCACAGTCATTAACCAAAATGTAGATCAGCCAGTGCGGCGGAACGCCGGGCGGCACATGGCTGGTGTTCTGGACGCCGCCTACAGGGACCTCGCCGTTCCAGAGATGTGTATAGCCCTCGTCCCCGGGCACGACCCTGTAACCGAACAAGTCCGAGTAAAACTTCGCCGACTTCGCCTCGGTACCGTCGCCATGACCGGCAAAGACGTCCGCCCAGCACAATGTCCCCTCGACACCGGCCAAACCGATGCCGCTGTTGTTTTTCGCTTGCCAAAGGCAGAACAAGGCTCCAGTTGTATCCCGCGCCACAGCCATGCGGCCATCCTGGTTCACATCGAAAGGGCCCATGACCACCGAGCCACCCAACTCCTTCACCCGTTCGACCGCCGCATCCGTGCTGTCCACTGCCATGTAGAGATTCCAGTGAGGCGGGACTCCCATCGACTTCTCGCCCTCGCTCTGGGTGTAGGCCGCGGCCACGCTCCGACCCTCTAGCTCGAAGATTGTATAGACCCCGGCGGGTCCCATGTCCACGTCGTTGACAGACCACCCGAATAGGGCGGTATAGAACGCCTT
>CAIYDY010000104.1 GCA_903925015.1 uncultured Acidobacteriia bacterium | reverse complement strand
GCTCTGGAGCATCGCCTCCAAGACGAGTTGTGCGCCTTTGACGAGGTCGGATTCGCGCGCCATCAGGGTTTCATAGCGCTTCTGTTCGGAAGGGTCGAGGGGGCGGCGGAAGGACTTCAGTCCGAATTCCTTCACAAAGCGGGCGCGGCAGGTGGCGGACGGCTTGCAGGGGATGAGATGCCGGATGTCGCCGCCCTGGAAGGCCGACTTCGCCAGCTTCTCCGCTGCCGCCGAGTAGGATTCGACCAGCAGGGGCGACAGGCTCTGGCCCTGCGTCTGATTGCGGTAACCGTTGATGAAATCCTCGGGCGGGAACTGGTTGGCGGGATTGGTTTGGTCGTTGAGGAGGTCCCGGATGGTGTGGTTGTACTGGCTGTGGGTGAGACGGCGGAGTTCCGCGTCATTCCGGGCCTCGCCGACACCGAGCTTCTCCTGTTCGCGGTACCGCGTGGCGACGGCGAGATCGGCGGGGGAGAGCTTGGCCAGTTGATCGACCCAGGCTTTCAGCGCGGTTTCCTCGGGGCTGCCCGGCTTGATCTTTTCGCCGCCCGCGTGGGGCGTGCGCATGGTGGGCTTGCGGAGGAGGAGGGAGTTCTCGGGATGTTCGCGGTCGACCAGCACCACCAGTGACTTGCCGAAGGCTTCGATTTTGGCGGCGGGCGCGTCGGCGTCTGGAAAGTGGAGGCGAGTGGGCGACGCTACACCTTCGGCTGTGTGGCAGGAGCGGCAGCGCGCCGCCTCCAGCACCTTATAGGCACCGGATTGGAACGTCTGCGCCCGCAAGGCGCTGACAGCAAGGCACATCAGGGTGAAACGTCTGAACAAAGAAACTCCTCGCGGGGGACGACCGGTTTTTGAAGACCGTAAACGTTCACTATACATCCGATAGAATAACGCGTGATGCCCCTGGTGGTCGCTATCCTCATATTCTTCGCCCTGCAGGTGCCAGCGCACGCGGCCACGCAGCGCGAACTGGCCGAATGGATCCTCCGCTGGGAAGGCACGATCCACGCCGACGGCGGGCAGCAACTGCTCACCGATGTCTCCCAACTCCCCAGCGCCGACCTCAAAATCACGTCCATCGACCTCACCGCGGGCGTGATGCACCCCATCGAGCTCAAAAAACTCTCCGACCTCCCCCAACTCCGCGAACTCTACCTCCCCGGCCCAGTCTGGAACCCCGGCGGCAGCAATGAGGACCGGACTGGCGTGTTCAAGGCCATCGGCAGCAATACAGGCATCCGCCGCCTCGCCTTCGGATGGCACTACAACGCCAACATCGAAATCGGGGACAAGGACTTCGCCGACCTCACAACACTGGTCAACCTGGAGGAACTCCGCTGCACCCAGTGCCGCCTGTCCAAGTTCGACCTCTCGAAGTTCCCCAAGCTCCGTAACGTCGACCTCACCTTCAACCCCTTCACCGACGAGGGCATGAAGGGCATCGCGGGTCTCAGGAACCTGCGGGTGCTCCTCTTGCGCGACACGCTGGTCACCGATGCGGGTCTGCAATTCCTGAAGGATCTCCCCGCACTTGAGGACCTCGATCTCTCCGGGGCGCGCATCACGGACAAGGGCGTGGAAGCCTTGCGCGGCGTGAAATCGCTGAAGCGCCTGAACCTGCAGGGATCCACCGCCACCGATGCCTCGATGGATGTCCTCGCGGGTCTCGACCACCTGCAGGACCTGACGCTCTACCGCACCCAGATCACCAATTCCGGCCTCGCGAAGCTGCAAAAACTGAAGAGTCTGACCGACCTCGACCTCCGCTACACATCCGTCACCCCCAATGGCATCGATGCCCTACGCGCCGCGCTGCCCAATGTGCGGATCCGGTTTGTGGGCGCCGTGGCCCCGAAGCCCGCCGCGCCCGGCTCGGCCCGGCCAGCATCGTCCACCGAGGACGCGGTGTCAGCCTGGGTGAAGGCTCTCGGCGGCAAAACGGTTTCCGCAAACGGGCACATCGTGGCCGTGAACCTCGCGTCGACCGGCGTCGCGGACGCGCAGCTCGCGAACCTGGCCGGGCTCGCCAACCTTGAAAAACTGGAACTGCAGGTGACCCAGATAGCCGATCCCGGACTCGCCTTCGTGGCGAAGCTGACCAACCTCCGCGAACTCAACCTTAGTAATACGACCTTGGGCGACACTGGTCTGGCCTTTCTGGAACCATTGGCCAAGCTGCGCAGCCTGCGCGTGTCAAACACGCGGATCAAGGGCGCTGGCCTTGCGCACCTGAAGGGTCTGAAGGAGTTGCGGGAAATCGACCTTTCGGGTTCGCGGCTTGACGACGCCGGACTGGCGGAACTCGGCAACCTGCCAACGCTGACAAGCCTTCGTATTGGATATCTGGACATCAGCGACATCGCGTTGGCGAATCTCTCGGCGCTCAAGGGCCTCGAACGCCTAGACCTGACCGCCACGGACATCACGGACGAGGGCTTGCGGCAGATCGCGAAGCTCACCAACCTGCGCGAACTGGACCTCAACCACGCGCGCTTCACCGACGAGGGCCTCGCGGCGCTGCTGACGCTGGAAAAACTGGAACGCCTGGAAGTGCTGCGGACGCGGATGACGAACGCGGGCGCGGTCGCGATCTCACCCCTGAAAAACCTGAAGGCTCTGAAGCTGGACTACACGTCCATCGACGACAAGGCGCTCGACTCGCTCAAGACCCTTCCGAAATTGGAGGAGCTGAGCTTCGACACCACCAACATCACCGACGACGGCGCCAAGGTCCTGCAAACCATGCGGAGCCTGAAGGTTCTGAACCTGTACCACACGTTCGTGACGGAAAAGGCCGCGAATGAATTGAAAGCGGCTCTGCCCGATTGCAAGGTCGTCTACGACCGCGATTCGGGACTGCCCACCCGGAGGCCCAAGTGAAGACAGCAGTTCTCTTTCTCTGCGCTGCGACCACGTTCGCAGCAGAACTGAAGGTTCCCAGCACGCAGTGGATCATCGACCTCGGCGGTTCCATCGCAAAGGATGCGCAGAACCGCGTCACCGGCGTCAACCTGCGCGGCACTTGGGTCACCGACAACGACCTCCGGCGCTTGAACGATCTGCCTGACCTGGCCATGCTCGACCTCGGCCTGACCCACATCACCGACCAAGGGATGTCCGAAATCAAGGGCTTGCGCGGCATCACCGACCTGAGCCTCTATTTCACCGAATATGTGACCGACGAGGGGTTGGCCGCGATCAAAGACTGGAAGAAGCTAAAGCGGCTGAACCTGCACGGGACCAAGGCGGGCGATACTGCGTTGGAACATATTTCAGGGATCTCGACGCTGGAATCGCTCAACGTGGGGTCGACCTTGATGACCGACGTCGGCCTGGAGCGGCTGACGCAGCTGACCAAGCTTACGGAACTCACGATGGGCGGCAACGAGTTGGGCGATGCCGGCTTGCAAGCGCTGCGACAGATGTCGGCGCTGACGTTCCTCGACCTGAGCGGCCGCCAGGGGACGGATAAGAACGTTTGGACAGTGGCGATGACGGACGTCGGGCTGGACGCGGTGCTGACACTGAAGAATCTGCGGGAACTGCGGTTTTCCTGCAATTCGGTGGGCGTGGGGATCGAGGGCCAGCGGCTGGGCGAAATCAGCTTCCTGACGGTGACGGGGAAGTGGATGGAGAAGTTCGCCGGTCTGCCGAAGCTGGAAAGGCTGAAGGTTCAGGGCTGCAACCGGGTGGGCGACGATTCGGTGAAGGTCTTGGCGGGGATGCCGAATTTGAAGGAAGTGGACTTGCAGGGGACGTCGGTGACGGCGAAGGGCGCCGAGGCGTTGAAGGCGGCAAAGCCGGGGGTGGTGGTGTTCTTCGGGCCTTGGGAAGCCAAGTCGGCCAACTATAGGAATAATTGAGGACTGTTCGAATGCTGGCCAAACAGGGCCGAGCCTTTCTCGACTCACGGACTACCCTCGAAACGGAATTGCCGACTTGCGGACTTCTACCCTTGGTAAGTCCTTTTGCGCCAGCAAGATTTTCAGAAATTTTTCAGTTGCCGAAGAACAGCTTGGCCCCAGTATGACCTGAGCCAACGGAAGGTTGCGTTCTCCGGGCGCTACCTGAGTGCTGCCGAGAGTAACGCGGGTGTAAGGCACGGGCCCGCTGTTGCCTCGGCGAAATCGAATGCGCGGGTGGTCATTCATCCAAGGCACTTGGGAGATAATTCGCCATTCGCGTTCTTCGCTAAAACCGGTGTCCTTGAAAAGGAGCGCCACTTGGTGAAGTAACCACAAGTAAGGGCGCACTGTGGTTTCGTCGCTGGTCTTGTTGCTCGGGGCTCCGGTGACCGGAGGCTCCCCAACCTTGATCCCGTCGTGGATCTTTTGTGCCAACATCTCAAGATATTCTTCCTGTAGCTTCGAGTCGTAGACACAGGGAACTAGGCGGAAATCCTCGGAAAACATCATTTTCTCGCGCTCAAACCCCAACGAAAAATCACCGTAACCGCGCCATTGTGAGAGCCGGTCTCCAACCGCCGAGAAACTTGCAACAAATAGATTGACGTTTTCAGCCTCTAATGCGGGTTCCAATGTCGCCACGTTCCACATACAGCCCCATATTGGATCTTCTGCATTGTGATTTTCAAGGACCTTCAAGAAAATCTCCGTCCCGTGTCGAAATTCCATCCGATCATTGAGCGCCAAATGATGTGTAGCCCAGACGGATCGGTCCTCCAGTATGCCAAGCAAGCCGTCTTGCTTGGTGTAGTGATAGAGCGTCTTGATTGGGTCGTTCCTCTCTGCGGATTTCCGCAGCGAGGTTTCCGTGATGGCGTCGATCACCTCGCGAGTTATCTTGCCAAACACGGACCGAGATTCTGTTGAAGCATTTTCCATGGCGCCCTACGCTGCCCGATCCAAATCCGCCAAACGGATTGGCACCTCCACCCCATCCTTGAAACGCGCCGCCAACACCAATTCCCCGTCCATCGCTTCAATGAACTTCCGCAGCGTGCCGACATACAGTTCGGCTCGCCGTTCCGATTTTGAAACCTCGGCTTGGCTCACACCCAACAACTCCGCCATCGCTTCCTGTGTCAACCCACGAGCCTTGCGGAGTTGTCCCAGGTGCAGCTCCTCGGCCAATTCCCGTGCTCCAGCCGCGATGGCGGCCTGCGTTTCGGGCTTGAGCTGCGACTTGATTTCGGACCAGGACTTGCGCTTCATCAGTTCCTCTTCATCAACGATTATTCGAGTTCCAACTGCAGCAAATGTTCGTCAAACAGAGCATCCGCCCTTGGGACAAATACCTCGTACCAACGGGACTTCCCCGTCTTGTCGCCACCCAACAACAGGATGGCAGTACGGCGCGGGTCGAACGAGTAAAGAACGCGATAGGGTCGCCCCTGATGTTGGATTCGCAACTCCCTCATCTGCCTGTGCCGCGACCCTTCGATTCCTGAGGAGTGGGGAAACGGCAACGCCGGACCATGTTCGACAAGCAGATCAATGACGCGACCGACGCTGGCTTTCTCTTCCTCGGTGAGATCGAGAAACCAGTCCTCAAAGTTCGACACAACTTCCACATCCCACGCCAAATCCAATCATGGCATGGCGGGAAATATGCGTCAATGGTTATATTTCAGACTGCCAAGTCGAGTCTTTGCGGCTCCCCCAACCCAGACCCATGTATAATACACAGATGGCCGGTCCGTCCCCGATCCTCGTTTTTGAAACCCTGATGGCGCACCAGCGCACCAGCGCCCTGCGCGCTGGCATTGAACTGAAGCTCTTCACCGCCATCGCGGGCGGAGCTCACACGGCGGAAGCACTCGCCCAGACTTGCGGTGCCTCGCCCAAGGGCATCCGCGTCCTCTGCGACTACCTGACAATTCTCGGATTCCTCGCCAAGGAAGACTCCGACTACAGCCTGACGCCCGACTCCCAGTTTTTCCTCGTCGAGGGCTCACCCGCCTATATGGGCGGCATGACTTCATTCCTCTTCCACCCATTCATGTCCGAAGGCATGACGAGGGTCGCGGACGCGGTCCGCAAAGGTGGAACGGTGCTGCCCGCCGAGGGCTCGGTCAGTGACGACAACCCGATCTGGGTCGATTTCGCCAAAGGCATGGTGGCGATGCCGTCCGCCATGCTGATCGGACAGTTGGCCGCGACAACCGAGCCCATCAAAGTCCTCGATATTGCCGCCGGGCATGGCATGTTCGGCATCATGGTGGCGAAGAGCAGCCCTGCGGCGGAAATCCATGCCCTCGATTGGGCCAATGTCCTGGGCGTGGCCAAGACCAACGCCGAACACCTCGGCGTTGCGGACCGCTGGCACGCAATCAACGGCAGCGCTTTCACGATGGACTACGGCACGGGCTACGACTTGGTCCTGGTCACCAACTTCATCCACCATTTTGACTTCGCGACAAATGTTGCGCTGCTCCAGCGCGTCCGCGCGGCACTCAAGCCCGGCGGCAAGGTCGTGATCGTGGAAATGGCTGTTAATGACGACCGGATCACCCCACCCCTAGCGGCCATGTTCGCGATGACAATGCTGACAACGACACCCTCCGGCGACGCGTTTTCCAAGCGTGAGCTCGAAGCGATGTGCACAGATGCCGGGTTCACCATGGCGGAACACCACGATGTTCCGCCATCCCCCTCAACTGTCACGCTTGCCATCAACCCTTAAGAAAAACTCCCCAGCAATCCGCATCGGAGCCCCCAGAGCCATTGACACGCCCTCGGGGCTCCGCTAACCTATGGTCTACACGTAAATCGACAACCGCGAAGCAGCGTTGTTCAACGGAACCCCCGAGTCGTTTCCCCACCTGTCCGTCCCTAACAGCACCACTCTTGGAGGAAACCCATGTTTTGTCAGAAACAGCCGCTGCATCGCCGTTTGGCGGCCTTGGCCGTCGTATTTGCATCGTGCGCCTTCGCGCAGAGCTTCACCGGTGACATCGCCGGAACCGTCGTGGACCCATCGGGTGCCGCGCTGGTAAACGCCGTCATCAAACTTCAGAACCCGGCAACCGGCTTCAACCGCGCTGCCACAACCGGTGCCAGCGGGAACTTTCTTTTTGCGTCGCTGTCTACGGGCACCTACAAAATCACCGCCTCATTGCCTGGCTTCGAAGTGAAAGAGATTGCCGGGATTGAGGTTTCGGTCGCCAAGACCACCAATATCTCCGTCCAACTGGGCGTCGCCCAACAGAATTCCGTGGTCGAAGTCTCGGCATCTGCGGTCTCACTGGAAACCACATCCAGCGCCTTGGTCGCAGTGGTGGACGACAAGGCCGTCCAGGACATGCCCATGAACGGGCGGGACTTCAAGCAAATGGTCAAGCTGGCTCCCGGCGTGACACCGTCCGGCACGTCGGTGAACGGGATGCGCACCAACGGGGCCAACTACCAGATTGACGGCGCGGATAACAACGACGCTTATTCGAACGCCGTGGCGGTAAATCAGGGCGGCGTTTCCGGCATCGCGGGCGCACTGGTGCCGATCGAGGCCATCGACCAATTTTCCGTTGAGTCCAACGCGAGCGCCGACATGGGCCGCAACGGCGGCGCATCGGTTCAAATGGTGATCAAGTCGGGCACCAACAGCCTCCATGGCAGCCCTTTCTTCTTCGACCGCAATGAGGCGCTGGCAGCCCTTTCGCCAGTCCAGGCGGCAGGCAGCAAGAAGCAGGAAATCCGCAACAACCAATTCGGCTTCGCGGTCGGTGGACCGATCATCAAGAACAAGACCTTTTTCTTCCTGACGGGTGAAGTACAACTCGCCGTGGCGGGCCTGTCGATTCTCGACACTGCCCCGTCCGCCGCGTGGGTTTCGGCGGCCCAGACGGTACTCCAAAAATATGGCGTGCCGGTGAATCCGGTTTCGCTGAATTTGTTGAACATCTGGCCATCCAACAGCCGGACCGGCCCCGCAACAGCGAACAACTATCTCGCCAACGCTCTGAACAGCTACAACAGCTACAACGGGATCGTGAAGGTCGACCACCGGTTCAACGACAAGCATTCGCTCGCAGTTCGGTATCTTGGCGGCACGGGCACGCAGACTGCGGACGTCGGGTCGCACTTCCACGACTTCTTCCAGCAGGCGCCAATGCACGTCCACAACTACTCGGTAGTTGAAAACGACACTTGGTCGCCGAAGATGGTGAACCAAGTCACGTTGGCCGTGAACTACTTTCTTCAGACGTTCGGCGATGCCAATACTTCGTTCAATCCGCTGGCGATGGGCCTGAACACTGGGATCACCAACCCCAACTACATCGGGTCCCCCAGCCTGAAGATCAGCGGCTTCGATTATGTGGGTGCCACAGCCCCGCTTGGACGGACCGACGTGACGGGCCACCTCACGGACAACCTGTCGTGGCTGTTGGGAAGGCATCAAGTCAAGATCGGGGGAGAATACCGGCGCGCCGATGTAAACGTGGCGTACTACAGCAACGCCCGCGGAACCTTCAGCTTCGACGGCACCCGCGGTCCGTGGGCGACCGATCCGACGGTCTCCAGCACCCTGCGCTCCATGACCGACTTCCTCGCGGGGCAGCCGAGCAACTCGAACGGCGCAACCATCATCCGGGGAAATCCGCAGCGCGTTTACAATGTGAACTCCTACGATGGGTGGGCGCACGACACGTGGCAGGTGAACCCGAATCTGAGCGTCAACTATGGAGGCCGCTACACCTACCAAGGCGCGCCGTACACCAACACCGCCCCGATCTACAACTTCCGCGTGGACTCGGGATTCTCGACCATTCCGCTGTACACCCCCAGCAAACTCAATATTGCGCCCCGCATGGGATTTGCATGGACCCCCAAGCACAGCAACAAATGGGTGATCCGCGGAGGCTACGGAATCTTCTTCGACGTGCCCGCAATTAGCGAATTCACCGCCGGCGGCGGTACCGGCAACGGCGGAGCTTCCGGAGCGGCTTACAATCCCGCCGGTGCCAGCCCGGTTTATACGCTCAACGTGAAGAACGTGACCTTTGCTCCGGGTGTACCGGTCTTCGGTTCCGCCTCGGCGACGCCGCCGTTCGGTGCTTATTCGGTCAATCCGGACTTCACGATGCCGCACATTCAGAATTACAACCTGAACATCCAGCGCCAGTTGACGGGTAAAACACTGCTTCAGGTGGGCTATGTCGGCAGCGCCGGACGGAAACTGGCGGCGGTGCTGGACATGAACCAGACGATAAACGGCGTGCGTCCGCTGGCCGCGCAGTACCCGACGATCAGCGCCATCAACCAGCTGAATTCGATTGCGGATTCCAGCTACAACTCGCTGCAGATCTCGTTGCGGCAGAAGGCGTGGAAGGGTCTGACGGCGAACGTGAACTACACCTATAGCCACGCCCTCGACGACGCCTCATCAGTGGGAACGCCAACCAACAGCTACAACTTCAAGAATGATTGGGGCTCCAGCACTTTCGACACCCGGCACATCCTGACGGGATTCGTCAGCTACGACGTTCCCAAATTCACGAAGTTTGCTCCCCGTCTTATGGACGGCTGGCAGCTCAATTCCCTCGTCACATACACAACCGGGGCCCCGATGAACATTACTGCAGGCACCAATGTCAGCGGCACTTCGGAGGGTAAGGACCGCGTCGACGTGGTGGGCAACGCTTTTGCAAATGTTCCAGTCCTGACCAACACGCTGGCGGTGCAGTACTTCAACCCGGCCGCATTCGGGAAACCAGCAACCGGAACGTTCGGCAACATCGGGCGTGACGCGCTGTACGGGCCCGGTTTCGGCTCGGTGGATTTCTCTGTATTCAAGAAAATTCCGATGACCGAGCGGATCGCCGGACAGTTCCGGGTTGAGATCTTCAACCTCTTCAACCGCACCAACTGGGCCAATCCAACAACGACACTCACCAGCGCGACATTCGGCCAGTTGACCCAAACGAAGAACGGATCGTCGGCACCGGGCCTTGGATTCGGGGAACCCCGGAACATCCAACTCGCACTGAAGGTTACCTTTTAATGCGACTTGGCTTTGTTTTGTTGGCACTGGCACCAGCCTGTTGGGCCGCCGATCTGTCCGGAACTTGGATCGCCGAAGTTTCCGGTGCAGGGGACCCGCGGTATGCCCGTGTTTCATTGAAAACCGACACTGGCAAAATTGCGGGAACATGGGGCTCCGCCGAGGTCCAGGGAGTTCTTTCCGGCACCCGCTTGACCCTTTCATTGCAACGGGGAGGCGAGCCTGCGGGCTCGCTTTCCGGTGTTGCAAAAGGCGATGGCTGGTCCGGCGACGGGCAATTGAAATCGATTGGAGGACGTGGTGGGGGTGGACGCGGCCAAGCGATGCAACACGTGCTCTGGAAGCTGTCCCCGGCACCAAAGGCTCCCGCAGCCGGAAGGACGGTCGATTTCGAGCCCAAGAGCTTCTCTGGATACTACTCGGGCTCCATCGCGCCGGTTCTGCACATATTTCCGGGTGACATGGTAAAAACGCGCACATACGATGCTGGTGGAAAGGACAAGGATGTTCGGTCGCCGGGGGCGAATCCGGAAACAGGACCTTTCTATATCGAGGGGGCACTGCCGGGCGACACGCTCGTAGTGAAACTCAAAAAGGTGCGCGTAAACCGAGATTCCGCACGTCAGGGAAACCGCATCAACGGAAAAACGGTCACCCCGGCATTTGTGGCGGCCGCAAAGTATTCAGACACCTTCGACAGTGAATGGAAACTGGACCTCGCCAAGGGAACCGCCATGCTGGCACATCCCACCGAGCGGATGAAGAACCTCAGCATCCCGATTCTGCCCATGATCGGTTGCCTGGCGACCGCTCCAGCAGGAAACCTGTCATACCGCGCAACGGACCTTGGTCCGTACGGCGGCAACATGGACTACAACCAGATGGGCGAGGGGGCAACCCTATACTTGCCCGTTTTCCAGCCAGGGGCCCTATTCTTTCTTGGTGACGCCCATGCCGCCATGGGTGACGGCGAGTTGACCGGAAGCGCTCTGGAAACTTCGGTCGACGTCGAATTTTCCGTGGATGTCCAACCCGGCAATGCGACTGTCAACCCAAGGCTGGAGAATGCGGATTACCTCATGTCGATGGGCATCGCAGGGTCCGTACCGGAATCCATCCAAGTGGCTACATCCCAACTGGCGACTTGGCTGAAGACCGACTACAAGCTCGACGACAACGAGGTAGCCGTGCTTTTGGGTGCGGTGCTGAAGTACGACATCACAGAAATGGTGGACTCCAGCTTCAACGTGGTGGCCAAAGTTCCAAAGAGTGTACTCGCCCCCCTGAAGTAGTCGCTAACCCCGCTTCTTAGCGTACAAGCGGGCAAGATGCGATTCCGAGGCGGCCGATTCCAGTTCCCGATTGAAATCGGCCCGCCACCTCGCATGTTGGGCCTCCTTCAAATCTTCCAACACCTTCACATTCCGGTTGGCTTCCTGCAGTTTCCGCAACTGGGTGGCCAGTGCCCGGTCAGTCTCCTGGGCGGCCCGCTGGAGTTCCAGAACCCGACGGGCCTCGCGTTCCACCCAGGCACCCCACAACACCAGACCTTGGCCGGAGTTTTCCGGTGCCGTGTGCGGGGCACCGGAATTCCGGGATTGTCTGGATGATTCAATCTCGCCGCGTATCGAGCCAAGTTTCGCGGCAAGCGCCGCCGCACGGGCTTTCTCCAAGTCCATTTGAGTACGGCGCCACCTCAAGGCTTGATCCAGTTGGAAGTGGAAAGCCTTCAAACTAGCCCACCATCCCCGCTAACGACTCCATTCGCTTGATTGTTTCGTCCACGGTTGAGATGTCGCGCGGCCCTTGACGGAGGAATTTCATTATTTCCATGCGGGATTTCAGCACAGAGTCCAGCCGAGGATTCGAGCCTGAGACATAGGCCCCCAAGTTGATCAGGTCCTCAGACTGGCGATACAGAGCCAAGGCTTCCCGGATCCGGCGCGCGTGTTCGGACTCCTTGGCGGTCGCCAGCTTGGATTGCAGGCGACTGACCGACTCCAAGACCTGGATCGCTGGAAAGTGGCCCGCCGAGCCTAGATTGCGGTCCAAAGTAATGTGGCCGTCCAAAATGGAGCGCACCGCATCCGCAATCGGCTCGTTGAAGTCATCCCCTTCCACCAAGACGGTAAAAAATGCAGTGATAGAGCCCTTCTCGAAGTTCCCCGCACGCTCACAGACCTTGGGAAGGAGGCTAAAAACGGACGGGGTATATCCTTTCTGGCTGGGCGGTTCTCCGGCTGCCAGCCCAATTTCCCGCTGGGCCATGGCGAGCCGGGTAATGGAATCCATTACCAAGAGCACGTTCTTACCCTGATCGCGGAAATACTCCGCCACGGCCAATGCCACGAAACAGGCCCGGACACGGAGCGGCGCTGGCTGGTCAGAGGTCGAAACAACCACCACGGACCGCTTCCGGCCCTCGGGCCCCAGGTCATGTTCGATAAACTCGGGCACCTCGCGGTTGCGCTCGCCGATCAGGGCAATCACGTTGACATCCGCGGAACTCGAACGGGCCATGGAACCCAGTAAAGTGCTCTTGCCGACGCCGCTGCCTCCGAAAATGCCGATCCGCTGGCCTTTTCCACATGGCAGCAGACCGTCGATCACACGAATACCGGTCTCCAGCCGCTGCCCGATCAGCGCCCGCGACAGTGGATTGCTGGGTGGCGCATACAGTGGCCTCGAATCGACGGCGTGAACTGGAGGTCCGCCATCCATTGGCCGCCCGAAGCCGTCAATCACCCTGCCCATTAACTCGGGGGAGACGTCCAAGTCGCCTTCCCCGCCCTTCGCGATGATCCTGTCGCCCAAGGAAAGTCCACCTGTTTCCTCCAAGGGAATCGACAGGACGCGACCCGCGCGAAACCCAACAACCTGGGTGCGGATCCTGCGGCCGGAGCGGGTACTGATCTCGCAGAAGTCTCCCATGGAGGCACCCGTCGGGCCGCGAGATTCGACGACAAGGCCCACCAGTTCGACCACCTGCCCTTCCATGCGGACAGGTTCGGCACGGGTCACGAATCGGAGGAAGCGTGAAAGATCCAATTCGGCTGGCGTTTCGCAGGTCATGTAGTTCCCCTAGTAAGACGGTCGGTTAGCCCGCGGCCAATTTCTTCGAGTTGGGACTCGACGGAAGCGTCCACCAGTCCCTCATCGGATCGAATCAGCAGGGTGCCGGGCTGGCAGGTTGGATCGGGTTCCAACAGGATCCTTGGTGTGAGGTTTGCGGGTAGCGCGGCCAGGATTCCCGGAGCAAAGTTGGGATGGACGGTAACGCGGTAGGACTCCGAATGGGCCATACGCTCAAATAAGACCCGTGCCAACGCGCTCAGGGCGTTCGGATCCACGGCAACTTCCCGGTGGAGGATGCGCTTGGCAATCAGGATCGCCAACTGGACAACATCTTTTTCAGCCCTGCGGCGCATCTCTGACCGCAAGCTGGTAAAGTCTACCAGCGCGGCGTGCAGGCGATCGAGAACCGGCGTTACTTCCTGGCGGGCCTGCTGCTCCCCTTGGCGGCGACCGGCTTCAAACGAATCCCGCTTGGCGACCGCGACATCCTGTTCCAGTTGCCGTATCCGGTCCCGCAGAGCCGCGGCCTCACGCTCCAATCCTTTGGCGCGTTCGGAGAGGATCGCAGCCTCGTCCACGGTTACTTTCGGCAACTGCGGCGTCAGACTCGCGGGTATGTAAGCCTCGGCAACAACCCTGACGCCGTCGCGGGGAGCCAGAATTCTAGACAACATACTGTTCGCCCACGGTGCCCTTCATCGTGATCACCCCCTCGGCCTCCAACTGTCGGATGATCGCGATGATTTGCTGTTGGGCCGTTTCCACCTCTTTTATGCGCACAGGGCCGAGGGCGTCGATATCCTCTTTCATCATTTCCACGGCGCGGGCGGACATGGTGGAGAAGAAATGATCCTTCAGTGCGTCCGATGTTCCCTTCAATGCCATCGTCAGGGACTTGCGGTCGATCCGGGCCAGAATTTCCTTGAGCTGGTTGACGTCAATGAGCAGGAGATCTTCAAACACGAACATCAAGTGGCGGATTGTTTCGACCAAGCTACCGTTGTGACGCTCGATGTTGTCCAGGATCTCCTTGCTGGTGCCGGAGTCCAAGCGATTGAACATTTCCGATACGGCCCGGACACCGCCATAGGATTCGCGGCTGAACTCGCCGATTGCCTGAAGTTTCTGCCCGATCACCGAGGCAATCTTGTTCACGATCTCCGGGGAAATCTGGTCCAGGTTGGCCATTCGGAGAGCCACGTCGGAGCGCATTTCCGGCGGCAGCGATACCAGCAAGGCGGCCGCCTGCGAGGCATTGAGGTGTGAGAGCACCAGCGCGATCGTTTGCGGGTGCTCATTGTGGATGAACTTTGCCAACTGCTGCGGATCAGCCTTCTGGAGAATGTCCAGGTTGGCGTAGTCGCCGCCGAGCGCCTTGGACAGGCGGTCAATCAGCTTCTTCGCCACGTCGGGGCCAAAAGCCGAGATCAGCATCTTCTTGGCATAGTCCAAGCCGCCGCGCACCACAAAGTCATGCGCCATGTGCATCTGGTAAAACTCCTCCAGCAGCGATTCGGCATCTTCGGACGAGATGGACTCCAATCGGGCCACTTCCCTGGCAACAAGCTGGACCTCGTCATCCGACAACTGCTTGACGAGTTCGGCGCTCACCTTGTCGCCCAGGAGAATCAGCAACATGGCAGCCTTGCGAAGTCCACTGACCGGCTCGGTATTTTTTGCGACAGCGTTCGTGATCATGGCGGTTTGTCAGCCTCGTTTCGGCTCGGTGTCGGCAACCCAGGTACGTAGGACGTTGGCTGCGGCTCCAGGGTCCTTGGTGATGGACTCCCTTATGTGCCGGACCAACACCTCGGTCTTCTTCGTATTGGCTGGCAACTTGATGCGGCTGAGTGTTTCGGCTTCCAATTGGGCTTGCTCGGCCTGTGCGTCCAAAAGGTCCTGCTCCATTCGTTCCTGAGGGGTCTCAGCAGCCGCCAACGCCGTGTGCGGAGTTTCTCCTGCCGCAGCGGCTTCCACGGCTCCGGGTGCCGTGTCTGTCGCAGCAAGCTTTTTCTTCTTCGGACGCCGGACGAAAAGGAATGCAAGGGCCAGAAGAAGGAACAGCCCCGCCGCGACGCTGCCGATAAAGACAGGACTCTTGAAATCGAACGGTGGAGCTGGTTTGGCCGGTTGGGGCGGGGCGGGCGGCGGCTCCGTCAAAAGTGTGCTCTCGAATGGCAAGGTTTCGACGGTGATCTTGTCACCGCGCTGGTCATTGAAACCGACAATTCCAGCGACAATTTGCTGTATACCCTTTAGCGTTTCCGGCGAGGGTGGAACCAGCGTCCTTTTCGCCTTGGGGCCAAACCCCTCCCAGCGGACGGATTGATCCACCAATACGGATGCCGAAACTCTTCGGATAGCCCCTCGCGGGGATATGGTCTTTCGAACAGTGCGGCTTGGCTGATAGGAGACGTTTTCCGTTCTTCTGCTCGTCCCTGAGCCCGAACCAGTGGCGCGGGGAGGAGGCGCAGGAAGATTGGACGCGGTTCCAGGCATGCCTCCGGTGGAGGCAGCACTAAGGGACTCCTCGGTGGACTGCGAGGTAATGATTGCTGCACCAGACGCATCCACAAGGTCGACGCTCTCCTCGCTGTTGGTCAGATCGCACTCCACGCTGAGCCCTGTGCGGAAGCGGCCAGCTCCCACCAAGGGTTCCAGTTGGGCATTAATCCTGTACAGTAGATCTGATTCGATCTGGCGTCGATATTCGTAGTTCGATTCGGCGACACGCACATCATTTTCGTCGCCCGAACTCGGGCGGTTCAGCAGCCGACCCGCTCCGTCGATGATCGCAACCGATTCGGGCGTCAAGTTGTCGACCGCACTAGCCACCAGATTGGCGATTGCCGTGATATTGCCCTTGGACAGTCCAGTGGTGTGTTTGAGCGTGAGGACGACGGTGGCTTTCGCGGGCTGTCGGGAGTCGAGGAACACCGATTCCTTGGCAAGGGTCAAGTGGATTCTGGCATGGGAAACCTCGGCAAGGCTGGCAACGGTGCGTTCCAACTCGCCTTCCAGCGCGCGCCGAAAATTCACCTGCTCAGTAAAATCGCTGACCCCGAGGTTTGTGCGGTCAAACAATTCAAACCCAATCCGACCGGTGCGGGGCAGTCCTGCTCCGGCAATTGCGAGCCGGCCCTCCGCGAGTTTGGCGGACGGCACCAACACCGTGGACCCGGTTTCATCCAGCTTGAATTCAATGTTTCCCTCGCGAAGCTTCTGGGTAACCGCCAGTGCGTCCTCAGGAGCAAGACCTGTGTACAGGTTGCGGAAATCATTCTCATGCCGGAAGTACACAAGACCCCAACCAATCGCGGCAACGATCAGCGGGACCAGCACCAGCGAAATTCGCTGGGGCAGGGTAAGGGACGTCCAGATGCGCTTGAGCTGGTTCATTGGGTTCCGTTGCCACTACATCGGCATGCGCATGATTTCCTGGTAGGCTGATACGAACTTGTTCCGCACTTGCTGGAACAGCTCGAGCGACAGTTCCGCCTGTTGCGAGGCAAGGGCCGCCATGTGGATGTCGCCTTTTCCGTTTATGAGCAACTCGTCACCAGCCTTCTTCGCCGCCGATTGGCTGCTCTCGACATTGGCGATAGCAGCACCGATAGCATCGGCAAAACTACCGGTGTGCGTCTGGGGCGCGACGGTCGGAAGCTCGATGGCAGCGATGGCCTTGCCTGAGACGGCATTTGCGGCGTGGATGGCGGACGAAATCTGCATGGCCGTGAATTGTTTAGCGGAACAGTTCAATCGAGCGGGCGATCATGTCCTTCACCGACGCAATGGCAGTCACATTGGCTTGGTAGCCGCGCGAGGCGGCCATAAGATCCACCATCTCCTCCGCCGGACTGATCTTTGGAAATGCGACATAGCCTTGCGGGTCGGCATCGGGGTGGCCCGGCAGATATCGGCGCTCCGGGTCGGTCTCATCAATATTGATTCGGGATACGGAAACGCCTTCCAAACTCCGGTTGCTCCCCCCGGACATGGCTTGGGCGAAGGACTCGCCAAACGATGCGCCGGTGGACATGCTGGCACTGGTGAAGACAGCATCCTTTCGGCGGTAGGGTCCACCTTGCGGCGTGCGCGTCGTGTCTGCGTTGGCCAAGTTTTCTGTAATCAACTCGGCCCGGACCCGTTGAGCATCCATGCCGGAAGCACTGACGGCGAGAGCACCGAAGAGACTCATCAGGCCCGCCCTTCCTCAATGGCAGACCGAATGCCTTTGAACTCACTCTTGAGCATCTGGGTGGCAAGGTTGAACTTCAGGTCGGTTTCGGCCATCAGCCTGGCTTCGCGGTCCATGCTGACATTATTCCCGTCGTTCCGGCTTGCAAGCCCGGGAGCTTCCTGAACCTGCGGTGTGAACTGGGACAGCATCGCGGCGAAGCTGTCGGGGGCCTGCGCATCGCGGGTCTTATACCCAGGAGTGTCCGCATTGGCAATGTTGGAGGCGATCACCTCCTGCCGGCGGGCAAGAAAGCTGAGGAAATTGCCGAGGTCCAAGCCTGTCTGTTGAAAAGACATGCAGCATCAACAGCATGCCTCGGGCCAAACCGGATGTTACTGAATTTGAGCAGGATAGGTTCTGGAAGTGCCCGTAGGTGCGTCAACAGTATGCCGGATCGCCAGGAATTTGGCGGCTAGCGGCAACTTCCACCAGCGAGGAGTGGAAACTGGACGCAGCCTGGAGCCGATTGAGTGACGCGACCATATCCGCGCGGGCTATCCGGGCAGCAACCACGGTCTCGTGAAGTTCCAGAAGCAGGGCGGAGCATTCCAGATCGGAGCCGGGATCCGCAAACGGATGCGTTTGCGATAGGCGGGCGGCGACGTCCCAGTCGCCACGCTGAACGGCACCGCGGATCTGCGCCAGTGTCGATTTGCTTTTAGAGAGTTTGGAGTCCATTGCTTTGGCTGTTGGTGGCACCGGTGTAGCTGGCAAATAGTCCTGTGATGTAACTGACTTGGCTTTCCAAACTTGCCAGGGTGGAGTCCGCTTTGGCAATACGGGCGGTCAGGCTCTTCTGCAAAGTCGAGAGTGTCGCCTGCTGATCAGAGATTTTAGCCTTCTGGCGAAGAATGGAGTTGGAAATGTCCGAGTCCTCGTTGCGGAGAAATCCGGTGGCTGGATCTTCGGCCCCAGCCAGGAGATCGGTGGCAGTCTTCAGGAAGCCAGACGTGGTCCCTGAACCCAATGTCGAAAGGAGCGTGGAGAAATTCGCCCCCGCAGCGGAGCTGAAGGTGGTGGATGCAACCGAAAGGTGCCCTGTCTTGTCGAGGGTAACACCGAACGCCGCCAGCGAGTTCGACGGCGATCCATTTGTATAGTTTCCCAGCTTCTGCAGGAGGCCGGTCAGCGTTTGGACAACGCTGTCGCCCTGCAAGACCCCCCCGCCCTGCCCGTGATATTGGGCGAGTGCATCAACAGCGGAATTGTACGCTCGTGCGAAGGACGACAGCGACGACGACACTGCCGACGGATTATTCACAACCGCTATGGTGGTTGATTGCCCAGACGGGCTCTCCGATAGAAGAGTGGCTGTCACCCCAAGTGACAAGGTAATTGTGCGGCTGTCGGACGTGATGGCTGTCGGCAACCCATTGAGCTTGTAGGAAGCCAAGCTGCCAGCAGTCGAACTGGAAAGTAGGCTGGTTCCGCCGTCCGTCAGGTCAATCGCATCGGATCCCAGCTTCACGGCCCGCAAGGATAACCGGTAGTCGGGTGCCGAAGTGGAGCCGACGTTGACCGCAGTGGCCTGCACCTTGTCGCCCGCTTGGGAATTGATTGCGCTAACAAGATCGATCAGCGAGGTTGAGGCGGGAGTAATCGTAGTGGAACTGGATCCAACGGTTAGCTGCAACGACGCCGAGCTGCTCAGTCCCTGGGAGGATGGATTGGAAACAGCTGTGCTGCCGGCGCGGCTCAGCGACGTGGAAAATGCTCCGAGACTGGTGACTTCGATGGAGTAGCTGCCAGCGGTCGCACCGGACTGGATGGATGCGCTCACGATTCCAGCGTCGGAGATGGAGGAGTTCAGAATCCCGGTCTTGAGGGTGTTGTCCAAAGAGGAAATGGACTGTTGTACAGAAAGAAATGTAGTTTCGAGACCCTGAACAGCGCTCTGCTTGGCGTTCAGATCGTTTAGGCCGTTGTTGAGGGATTGTAAAGGCAAAGCGGCAATCGCCTCCGCGCGCTGGAGCACGGATTGGAGGCTGGACGCATACTTACTGACGCCCGAAAAGCCTTGCGTCAATGAATCCGGAGAAATGCTGTTGCTCGACATCTTTGTCCTTCCGAAGGGGTCAGGAGATTCCAACCCGACCCCTTACCACTCGAACTAACCCTTCAACAGGGAGAGAACTGCTTGCGGTGCCGAATTCGCCTGTGCCAAGGCCGCGAGTGATGCCTGTTGGAGCACCTGTGCCTTGGTCAAATTTGCGGCTTCGGCAGCAACGTCCGCGTCCCGGATACCGGCCTGCGCAGCGGAATAGTTGGTGATCTGCGACTGCGCCAGATTCACCGCATAGGTAAGCTTGTTCTCGCCGGCACCGATCTTGCCCTGTACGAAACCGAGGTTGGTAACCGCCGTTTGGAGGGCAGTTAGTGCCGCAATGGCGTTGCCGGTGTTGGAAGCCGAGTTCGACGCCGCAGTCACCGCCTGGGAACCGACGGTGCCGAAAAGACTTCCAGTGCCGCCGCCGCTACCTGCTGTGAATGCAGTTTCGTTGACGGAGAAGCTGTTGGAACTTTGAATCGAAACATCCGTTCCGTTTGCAGCCTTCACTGCATAGATACCGGAGCCAGCCAAGGCCGTATTGATAGTTGTGAGAGTGTTTGCAAGCGTATCCGCATTGGCCGAGTTCAGATTGATTGAGTACGACCCGGCCGAGTTCTGGACTACAAACGTCTCGGTGGCGGCAGTACCGCCACCCGCCGCGAAAGCGGCAAACGTCCCACTCCCGATCGAGAAGTTGGCCCCGTTTACCGCAGTTCCAGTGTTCGATACGGGTCCCGTTCCGGCAGCCGTCGTAGTCACAGAATAGGTGGTTGACCCACCGAACTCAAGAGTGCCCGAACTGGAGATTGCAGCGGTAATCCCATACGCTTGCAAGGAAGTGTTGAGATTGGAAATCACTTGGGTGCCGGTAAGCCCCCCGCTGCCGCCGGACACCGTTGCGGTTACATCCTGGTTGCCGCTTCCAGTGTTGAGGTGGAATGTGAACGACTGGGAGGTCGCAGTCAGGAATGTTGCCGCAGCGTCATCCAAACGAACGGTGTTGCCGGAGATCAGCGTTCCGCCGCCGGCCACGCTTGTGGTTGCGATTCCAAGAGCCGTGGAATCGACGGCGTTGTTCGCGCCACTCAGGTCAACCGAAACCTGGGCGTTTGCCGAGTTGGTCCCACCTCCGACGTAGGTCACCAAGTTGGTGTTGTAGAGGCCGCCAGTATTCAGTTTGACGTTGGATGCCTGCCGGTTGACTTCCGAAAGCAGACCTTGGTACTCCGTGTTCAGCGTTCCACGATCACCGGTAAAGGTCGCGGAGGCCGACTCGGTCGCAAGTGTCCGGAGGCGATCCAGAATTTGCGAAATATTATTCAGACCGCCGTCGACGATCTGGAGCGAGCTGATGCCGTTCTGCGCATTCAGTACGCCTTGTGTGAGCTCCGCCGTGTCGCCGCGGTATTTGTTGGCGACTGCCAGCCCGGCAGCATCGTCTGCCGAGGAGTTGATGCGGTAACCCGACGAGAGTTGCTGGATAGTGTCACGTTGAAAGTTGCCGTTGATGCGAATGAAATTCTGCGCTGTCAACGAGGCTACGTTGGTTTGGATCGATAACGACATTCGTTGTCCTTAGAGCTCGATACTTGCCCGTCATCATGCCGGGTGCGGGTTTTCGTCGAGTCATTCGACGATGCCCGCGGTATCTTCCTGAGTTACTTATCGACCGTCCCCGCCTGTGTTTTAGCAGATTCCGGTGAAAGATTATTGAGAAGCCGGAGCAGGTCCCCAACCCCATCCGCACCAAGGGACTCGACCAAATCCCCAGCCTGCTTGTTCTCGGCGGCGAGGGCCACGGTCTCCTTCCGGGTGACCGGCACGTCGCGTGGAGCGGTAATACCCAGCTTCACCCTCGTCCGGGAGATCTCGATCACTTCGATTTCGATGCCGTCGCCCAGTTGGATGGCTTCGCCGACACGGCGCCTAAGTACTAACACAATGCCTCCCAGCGGCCGCCAGCCGCGAGCCGAAAGTGTGCCGGGCGGCACGAACCCACCGCCTGCACGCAGCGGAAATTGTGCAGGTTGATCACGACCGGTGCAGCTAGATTTGTCTGCACGGAACCTCCCGAGGGAATCAACAGGGCCAAGCACAGGATGTCCTCGCCAATAACAGGGGAGTTGAACGGTGGCAGCTCCAAAGCGGCCGCGTCATCCTCGGACAGGTCCAAACGAAAATTCGGATCCACAATCAGCGTCGGCAAGGTCACGAAACAGAGATCTGGCGACGAGCTGCTGTGAAGATAAATCAAGGGTCGCTGGGATGGAATCTCGACGGGAACCATCCTTCGCTCGGACTCAAAACCTGGAAGGCCGAGCGGAAGATAGATCTCCGAACCGGGATCGAGTTCTATGTCACCTAGACGGGCGGAACGAAGGACTTGACTGGTGCTCATGCAGCCACCTCCTCGAGCGGGGGATCACCTTGAGACGGCAAGATCAGCGGGGCCGAAAATGACGCTGGAGAATCCGACCTGTCCCGGATTTGGAGACTCAGCCGTCTGCGGTCCGGAGGCACCGTCAGAGTATATCGGGCACCGAGTGCGTCGTGGAAACCCCGCCAAGCGTCGGCAAAACGAGCTTCGTGGATTTCAGGAACGGCCAGACCATTCCCGGATCCAAGAGGGAAAGACTCCTTGGACGTCCAACAGTGAAGGCGGATCCTCCGCTCGGCGCATTCCATGCACAACGCCTGAAGGTCAACACCTGAAGAATCCCGCCCGCCGAGAAATACGACCAAGTGTTCCTCAGTTCCGGCGCGGTCTAAGCGCAGAAGACTCCGGATACTGCGAGAGGCAGACAGCGTACCAGCTGGGCCAGAGGAAAGAAGCCTCGAAATTGAGCTGGGATCTGTTAGGAACTCCGGCAGCAGCAAGTGTTGCGCCGGTGCAACCGAACTGCCGTAAACGCTGATCGCCCAGCGATCTGACCGGGGCTTGCGTCCCAATCCGCCAGCCAACACGGCGGCAAGACCAGGGCTGCCTGATGGAAGGGCAACGCGAATCGCCGTATTGAGCCCACCATGCGATTGCACGACTGAGTAGTCAAGAACCGGATCCCCGTCCCGGTACGCAAAGAAATCTATGGGCAGTAGGGCATGGGCAAACTTGCCGTCCGACGATTCAGGATAAATCCAATACTCATGGCGATCGAGTCGCACAGGCATTGACGCAAGCCGAACACGAAGGGCCGATGTGCGTCCGCTGTGGATAGGGACAAGTTCCCGCAAACTGCGGAGACTGGTCGCACTTAAGTCGGGCGAGCCCGATTGGGACGCATTCTGTAGACAGCCCCCAAACCGGGCATCGGCAGTTTTTCCCATTACCCACGCGGCTGTCACCCGAAATTCAGGCACTGGCGAGGCCAACATTCGATCCAGTTCGGTAAGCGCCCGTGGGTCGCCCGCATTGTATAGCGCCAAACATGCGTTACCGGCAACCCGGTTGTTTGAATCGGAAAGAGCAAGCTCGATCAGCTTTCCGCCTTTCGCACGTTCGCTACTCCACAGCGCCTCGACAATATTGGCCCGAATCCGGGGATCGCCACCTTCGAATCGAGCAGCAGAAGCGCTCTCGTTATAGCGAAAACGTGCAAGGAGGGTGGCACACTTGGATCTGATGCGCTCGTCAGCATGGTCATAGAGCCGACTGATGGAGCGCCAATTCGCCACATGCCCCGGATACTCCGCCACCAGATCCAAAACCCTGAGGACCGATGGTGCGTCCAAGAGATCCGGGCGAACAAACAGCCCTTCGACGAGCTGGTTGAGGAAGGCGGAGTCCAAGGCGAGTAAGCTGCGAGTAAGAGCCGCTGATTGGGGCAGCGTGCTGACTGCCGGGTCTGCCACGGCGGAAACCAAAAGGTCTCGACTGCGCAGAAGTGTGAGGGCGTAGCGGATGCCACGTCCGGAAACATCGGGATTCTCGACTGCAACAATCGCTCGGACAAAACCATCCGCATCGCGGGACAAGTAGTCGCGGAGAGTGCGACCTACGCCCGCCGGGTCCCCCGAGAAGCGGCTCAGGGCCGCATGGATCGTCGGGACAGTCATATCAATTCATCCCGGAAAAGCTCGGATACTCGGAAAGCAGCCCGGCGTCCCGAACTCACCATTTCGCCAAGGTACTTTTTTTCGCCATTGACCATCAGATCCACAGGCTTTGCGAGCGGGTACTCGAAGCTCAAAACATCGCCTTCTTCAAGATTCATTAAATCGCGCAAGAGAAGCCGGGGTCCCGTTAGCAACACCTCGGACTGCAGCTTGGAAGCCCGAATGGTGTCAAGGACGCGGGCCTGCTCATGGTCTGTTGAGGCGCTCTTCCGAAGTGACCATTGTTGGTCAAACTTCTGCCGCATCATCTTAATAATGATGGACGGCATCGCGATGTTCATCATGCCGATGGAATCGCCTATCCTGATTTCGATGGCGACAGCCACGACGGCCTCTGTCGGAGCCAGGATTTGGAGAAACTGCGGCTCGGTTTCGACGGTGTCTATTGCAAAATCGATGTGGGTCACAAACTTCCATGCCTCCCGCAGATCACGAAGTATCAACCTGAACAGTCCATCCAGGAGGACCTGTTCGATCTCCGTGATCTCCCGCTGGGAGTTGAATTGAAGCTTCCCGTCACCGCCAAGGAGAATCTCCAAGATCGGGAAGATCAACGATGAGTTGAGTTCGAGAACCGCGTTGCCGTCGTAGGGCTTCAGGCCCAACGAAGCAATGCATGTTGGGGAAGGAAGACACTCAAGAAATTCAGAGTAGGACAGCTGCTCTACACTTACGAGATTTACGATCAGGTACGTCCGCAGGTAGGCTGACAAGCTGGAAACGAGATTTCGCACAAAATTGTCGTGCAGCTGGTGGATTGCGCGCAACTGCGACTTGGCGATTCGGTCGGGTCTCCGAAAATCAAACAGCGCGGCGAGCTTCGCACCGGCTCGCTCCGCCTGTCGGCCTTGGATATTTTGGAATACCGCATCGATCTCTTGTTGACTTAGCTGTCGGCCCATAGTTTTGCCCGGCTCACCCCAGGTAGTCGAAAAGGCTCCGCTGGGATATCTTTGCCTGCGCGCCAAAAGCTGCGGATTGAGCGGTCTGCTCCAGCGACAAATCGGTAGCCGCTTGGGCCACGTCCGTATCCCGAATGTCGGAAATCCGAGACTGGAGGGATGTAATGCTATCCGCTATACGGTTCTGCTCGGCGCTGATGTGGTTAGTGTCGGTGCCATAGGCAGCTTGCTGTTGATTCAGCCAATCAGAGGCACCTTTTAGGGATTCGATGGAATTGGTGATGCCCGTTGAATCGTTGGACTGCAGCGCAGTGGCAAGTCCCTGCAAGGCGGCGAACACGTTGTCGGATGCAGGTACTCCCGCGGAATCGGAATGGTCGAAGATCGTGAGCGCAGTCCGGGCCCGATAAACCGATTGACCATCGGGATTCACAATGGTTCTAGTGGCGACGGCGGCGGTCAACCTGTCAACCCCCGTGACGCTAGTGGAGTTGACCGCATATGGCGGACTTTGGTCTTGGTCACCGCCAAAAACAAACCGGCCTTCCACGGAGGTATTGGCCGCGGTTACGGTTTCCTGCACTAAGCTGCGGACTTGCACGGCAAGGTATTGGCGGTCGGTGGCACTGGTGCCGGAGCTCGCCCCTTGTGTCGCAAGTGACCGTGCATTGTCGAGCAAGGTAGTCACGGAGGAAACGGCCTGTTCGGCAGTGTTTACTTCGGTTTGAATTCGACCCAAGTTGGATTGATAGGTCTTGGCGGAGGCCAAATGGGAACCGAGATCGACCAAAGCGGCGGCCTGAGATGGTGCATCCGACGCATCTGCCACGCGAAAGCCGGAGGAAATTTGGCGCTGTGTCTTAACCTGCTGCCGTTGCAGATTTGTGATCCCGTCGAGGAACCAGTCAGAGCCGATACTGGACACGCTGGATATCATTTGATCAGATTGACCTCGTCATTTGTCAGTTGGTCAAGCACGGAAACTATCTTGGCCGCTGCCTCATAGGCTCGCTGAAGCGAGGTGATATTCACCGCCTCTTGATCCAAGGAGACACCGGAAGCGGCTTTGCGATTGGCAACGGCCGCAGTTACCGACGATTGGTCAGTGGAACTCTGTTGCGTTGCGTCCGCATACTCTTGGCCAATTCCCGACGCAATTGCAGAAAAGAAGCCTTGGGGGGACAGTCCTCCGATTTGATCAAGTGGCTGGGAGGAGCCAGCGAGTTGGGCCAGTTGGTTGGCGACACCATTGGACAGCCCCCCGGCACCTGCACTGGCGAGGGCTAATCGGTCATTGCTAACGGATGGGTCTACCCCAAGCGTTCGCGCGACGTTCGCATCGTTGGCTTGGTCGTAGATGTACAAGGGTGTACCAACCGAGCCCGACGGGGTTACGCCCGACGTCAACAGCGTGTTGACACGCGCCGCGAAGCCTTTCGCAAGAACGTTCAAACTGCCGGTCTTTCCGTTGCCGCCAATGATGGAGGCAATCGTTTGATTTCGAACTCCTACCAGTGCGCCCAATTGCCCTGATACGGGAACAGGGCTGGCACCGCCTCCGGACGAAGAGAGCTGGGAACCTTCGGGAGCCGATGCGTTGACCGAAATGGCGAATGCCTGATCCCCCTCCACAAGAGGGAGACGCCCACCGACTAGTACCGCAACAGTGCCGTTAGCGTTGTTAGAGACATTGATAGGGACAAGGGTGGAAAGATCATCCAGTGAGGATCGAAGCTGGGAATCGACGGCTGGATCGAACTGACTATTGCTTTGCGTCTGGGCGTTGAATGAACTGATCTTGCGGCCAAGAGAATTGATCTGGGCTACCGTGGATGCGGTCTCGGAATCAATTTGTTTTTGTTGGGCATCAAGGGAAGCGGCAACGGAATTGAAAGCCGTCGAAACGGCGGCGGCGGAAGAAAGGGCGATACCACGAAGCGTCGGGTCATTCGGGGTGACACTGGCATTTGAAAACGCCGTGGAAAATCCCTGGAGAGCCGCCAATATTCCGGAGGCACCCGTTATGTCAAAAAGCTGGTTGATCTGAGCCAACTGAGAAGTCGTTGCAACACTGGCACCCGACCGGGTCTGGGAGTCTCGAACTTGGCTGTCACTGCCTAAATCGCCAGTGGAACTAAGAACGACCCGGTCTGATCCACCATGGGAACCGCTTCCGAGAGGCAATATCAATGCGCGCACAGCGGCGTAGCCCGGCGTAGCCGAGTTCGCAACATTCTGTTGATCGGCCGAGAGAGCCTGACTAAATGTCCGCAGGGCTCCAGCGGAAGTCTGTATGGCTGAGAGGAGAGACATCGTCACCCACCTGCATTGCCAACGATGGCACTGGTGATCGCGAGCGAAGGAGGTCCATAAGTACCTGCATGGACGGAGGCAGCCAATCGTTGAATGCGGGCGGAGTGCTCCCCGCTCGACCTTTGAAGAACTCCGATGGCATCAGAGAAGGAAACGCTGTCGGCGGATAGATTGGTCGCTCTGCCGGAGGCAGTTGAACCGGCCCCGGAAAGTCCCGACACTGTTCCAATATTCTGACTCGCCAACCCCGATGATGTATCTAGCTGAAGTCGCATGTGTTAGCCCATCCGCATTCGGACTCAGAGGTGGTTAAAATCCGTGACTCCCCGATTCCAGAGCGCCCGCCGTAATCGCGCCAAGGCATTCTGATGAATCTGGCAAGCACGACTTTCGTTTACATGCAACATGGTGCCAATTTGCCGGAGGGTGAGGCCGCTCGCATATCTAAGGCGAACTACGGCCAAATACCTTTTCGGCAGCCTTTGCAGCTCCTCCGCAATAATACTCACTCGCTGTTCGCGCTGTGCCGAATTGTGCGGCGAATTTTCGGTGGAGTGCTCGCGGAGCGATTCGGCATCCGAAGTTTCACCCTGAGACTGACCCAAAGCCAGGGGCAACCGTTCCCGTCCGGCATGCCTTCTGACCATATCCAGCATTTCGCCTCGAATCCGAAACTTTGCGTAGCCAGCCAAGGGAGCCCCAAATTCGGGTTCGAAGGCATGGGCGGCTTTCAGGAGGCCGACATTGCCAGCTTGAACGAGGTCCGACATCTCAATACCGCAGCCCTTCGGCAAGCGGGAGTGCAGCCGACCTGCCAAAGAGCGGACCAAGGAATTCAACTCATCTACCATTTGGGGCGGCAAGAGCATGCCACCGGGAGGTGCGACACCGTCCAAACGGGCCGACGCACCACCCACCATAGCTTCCGTCATGTGCTAAGGATAGAGTGGCGAGCGCGACTTTTTTTCTCACGCTTTTCAGGATTTAATTTTAGGCGTGGGCTAGCCCCAAGACCGGAATGCGGGATCTCAGCGATGCCTGCTCGAAAATCGGTGCCAAGCCAATTCGCACTTCAAATTGCTCACCCTCGGTCGAAAACGCCAACGCAACACCACTCAAGCTGCTGGCGCTGCGAAACTGGAAATTGCGGCCGTGGACAACAGTTGGGACGCTGATCGCAAGAGGGCCGGTGAAAGCCTCGACACCGTTCTTGATGTTGCCCACAACCATGTTGGTCACCTCGGCGACAACATCAAGTACCTCCTCATCGATGATTGGCTTGCCCGCCACGGGAGCCGTCCCCAACATTCGGGTGCTGAGCAAACTCGCAAGGGCAGGTGAGCAGCAGAACACGCCCGAACCACCCCATTCACCCGTGATACCGACCAAGGAGACCAAGCCCCCATTGGAAGGCATGGTGTCTCCTAGAACAGCGGTGAATTCCACTTGCATGTCGAGCATCATGGAAAACACCTCAGAAGTGGCATCAGTGACACTCCGCACCAAAACGTCTTGATCCATCATTGATATTCCTTTCGCGCCACGAGCAGTGCGCCGCTATAGAATCCGACGCCTCATTGAGTCAGACTTCATTCTGTCTATCGGCGAACGCTGGGAAGAAGTTTAGGGTTCCACGCGACTTTCCTTGTCAGATTTTTTCTTGGTCAAAAAAACTCTAAAGGTTTTGGCCCCCGCGTCGATAGGAGTATGTGAACACCAAACTCGCATGGATCCCATCGCCAAACTCCCCGTCAACGTCACTTCCGGTGGACTGGCGTCGATTCGTGAACATTCGGGGCTCCGGTGCCGAGCTCGCACACGAGGACGGGACAGGTGTCATATTCGAAGTCGCCGTGGAGAAGGACGCCATCCGGCTCCAGCACGTCTTGTCACACCGAGATC
>CAIYDY010000103.1 GCA_903925015.1 uncultured Acidobacteriia bacterium | reverse complement strand
TTTTGTGTAGATGGGGTTTCAACGCCTCGCCCCAGAGCCGGTAGCCGTCGCGGTTCATATGCAGCCCGTCGGCTTGGTACAGTTCCGTGCGGGGGCTGCCCGATTCGGTCAGCATTGTCGAAAACACGTCGACGTAGTAGCCGGACGGCAGGCACTCGATGTATTGGCGCGCCATGGCGTTGGTGCGGCGGATCCGGTCGACAATGGGGAACCGCGCCGGACTGGGCTTGATGGAGATGAAGCCGAACGGAATGCGGCCCAGTGAGGCCGCCATCCGGACCGAGAGCGAATGGAACGAGGCGAAGACCTGCTCCGGGCTCCGCCCGTCACCCAGATCGTTATCGCCCGCGTAGAGCAATAGCGACTGGGGCCGCACCGGCGGAATCAACCGGTCAAAGAAGAAATCGCAAGCCTCCAACGTGGAGCCGCCGAAACCGGCATTGACGATTCCGGGACCGACATCCTCCGCCAGGGTATCCCAAAGGCGGATCGAGGAACTGCCGTAAAAGGCCGGCGGACGAACACCTTGCTCCGATTGAGAGGCGAGGCTGCGTTCCAAGGCCCGTACTTCAGCCTCATACCAATTCATCCCTACAGGGTAACCCGGAGTGGTAGGGAGCCGATCGGGGGCCTACGCCGCAGCCCTAGCGGGCGGGGGAACCGGATTGGACGGCAAATCAATCTCGACCATCAGCCCAGGATGCGTGTTGGCGGCTCGCATCGTTCCATGGTGCAACTCCACCGCCCGCTTTGCGATCGCCAAGCCGAGTCCCACCCCGCCGCTGGTCCGTCCCCTGTCCTTTTCCACCCTGTAGAACGGGTCGAAGATGTTCGCCAGTGATTCCTCGGGCACACCCGGCCCGTAGTCGCGGACGGAAACCACAAACCCATCCGCCGAGCGCTTCAAAGCCACATCCACTTGGCAGCCCTCGGGCGAGTGCCGGATGGCATTGCGCACGATGTTCTCTACAGCTCGCCGCAAGAGTTCGGGACTGCCCTCAAGTTCGACCTCCGCCAAGTCGCTGCGCAACGACACGCCCCGCTTGTCGGCTTCAATGTGGACGTCGTCCAGGATCACGCGCACCAAATCGTCCAACTGGACCGCCTCGGTGGCAAGACCCTGGGGATCGCCCTCGGCCCGGGTCACTTGGATCAACTCGCCCACAAGCGTGTTCAATCGGTCGGCCTCGCGCTCCACGCGGTTGAGCGCCGTGGTGGCGTCGCCGCCGCCGCGCGCCAGTTCCACCGCAACCCCCAAACGGGCGAGCGGCGACCGCAACTCGTGCGAAATATCCTGGAGCAGCCGCCGCTGCGATTTCAAAAGCAGATCGATCCGCTCGGCCATCTGGTCGACCGTCCGGGCCAACTGCCCCAGTTCATCGCCTCGGCGGGTGTTGACACGTGCCGAGAAATCGCCCTTGCCGAACCGTTCGATCGTCTTCTGCATCTGGCGCAGTGGGGAAGTCAAATGGCGGGCCAGCAGGTAGCAGAGTGACGCGAAAATCCCCAGCATCCACCAAGTTTGCGTTGGGACTTCAATACTCCAGCTTGCGGTACGCGCCGGTTCCCGATTGGGGAACGCCACAAGGAAGTAATATTTGGCGTCGCGGGACACCGAAAAACTCACAAAGTACGCCGGACGGGGACTTTCGATCCGGACAAACGGGAACATGGGACCGCCGCGGCCGCCACGACCCCGTCCGGAATTGCCCGCATGCAGATCCGCCGACCAGTCGCGACCGGTCAGCACATCCTTGCCTGAGGCATCGGCCAAGATGCCGTCGATACCGGTAGCCTCTTTGTATCCAACCAACATCTTTTCCAAGCCTGCGCGGCCTTCGGTCTCCCAAGCGCGGCGCGCCTGGCGGAGCTCATAGGCGCGTCCGTTGAACTGCTGCTGCGGGGTGTTCCGCATGAAGGCGTTCCAAATGTAGAAGCTTGCTGTGGTACTGACGATCACGGTCAACAAGAACCATACCAGGATCTTGGTGAAAAGCCGTGTCACGTTGCGGACCCCTCATCGAACGAACGGACAAACTGGTACCCGACACCGCGCACGGTCTTGATCAGGGGATTGTCACCCTCCAACTTCTTCCGCAAGTGGCTGATATGCATGTCGACGGAACGGTCGAACGGTGTCGCCTTGCGGCCGTACAACTCCTCCATCAGCTCGTCACGCGAAACCACGCGGCCGGCAGACCGCATCAGGGTTTCCAGAATGTCGAACTCGAAGGTGGTCACCTCGACCGGCTTGCCTTGCCGCAAAACCTCGCGGGAACCGGGATCTATCGAGATCCCATTCACCTCGAACCGGTCGCCCGCAGTCCGGTTTTCCAACCGTCGCAGGATGGCACGGATCCGGGCCACCAATTCGCGGGTATTGAAAGGCTTCGACATGTAGTCGTCCGCCCCCAGGTCCAAGCCCACGATCCTGTCTTCGTCTTCACCACGCGCGGTGAGCATGAGAATCGGCAGGCGAGCTTCGCGTCGGACTCTTTTCAGAATCTCGAAGCCGTCCAAGCCGGGCAGCATGACGTCCAGGACCATCAGGTCGTAGCCGCCGTTCAGCGCCGCGGCCAAGCCGCGGCGACCATCGTTTTGGGTATCGACACGGAACCCCTCGCGCGTCAGCAACTCGGTTAAAAGGCTGGAGAGTTCGTCGTCGTCATCCACAATCAGGATGCGCACATCTGAAATTTAGCACTGCGCGTGTTTCAATGCGGTAAACCTTTGTAAGTGGCAACTCTTCCTCCCTGCACGCCGAAAATCCCCCACCTGCGGACGATCCACGGCGAGACTGTCGTCGACAACTGGTTCCATTTGCGGGACCGCGAACACCCGGACACAATTCCGTACCTGGAGGCTGAAAACCTCTACACCGCCGAGTTCATGCAGCCGCTTGCCGAGCTGGAATCTGCGCTCTACAGCGAAATGAAGGGCCGCATCCAAGAGACGGATACGTCCGCGCCCTACAAGATGGGGGACTTCGAGTATTTTGTACGGACGGAGGAGGGCAAGCAGTACCCGATTCTCTGCCGCCGCCCGCTCGATGGCGGCGACACGCGCACCATCCTCGACTGCAACTCGCTCGCCGAGGGCAACGCCTATTTTTCGCTGGCGTTCCACCACGTGAGCCCGGACGGCAACCTCCTCGCCTACGCCATCGACACGGACGGCTCCGAAGTCTATACACTCCGGTTCCTCGATTTGCGGACGAAAGGATTGCTGCCCGGCCAAATCGAAGGCGTGTACTACGGCGCGGCATGGGCCTCGGATTCGGCAACGTTCTTTTACACCACGCTGGACGAAACCAAGCGCCCATACAAGCTTTGGCGCTGTGTCGCCGGGTGGGACGTCCCGCCGGTTGAGGTCTTCGAGGAACCCGACGGTCGCTTCAACGTGGAGATCGACCGCACACGCAGCGGTGAATTCCTGATTCTCGTGATTTCCAGCCACACGACAACGGAAATCCGCTACGCCCCGGCATCCGACCCGACAGCCGATTTCCGCGTGCTGCTCGACCGCAAACAGGACGTCGAGTACTACGTGGAGCATCAGGGCGACTGGTTTTACATGCGGACCAACGATGAGGGCCGCAATTTCCGCCTCCTCCGCGCCCCGGCAGCCAGTCCAACGCCGGAATCCTGGGAGGAGGTCCAGGCCCACCGAGCCGATACAACTTTGGAATCGATCGACGGCTTCCAGAACCACCTCGTCTTACTGGAGCGGTTCGAAGGCCTGCGCAGGTTGCGCATACGGGACACGCGGACCGCACAGGAGCATTTCGTCGCCTTTGACGAGCCTTCCTACACCATTTCAGGAGAAATGAACGCGGAATACGGGACCACGCTCTTCCGATTCGCCTATTCGTCCCTCGCGACCCCGCGTTCGGTCTACGACTACGACATGGATTCGAGGACTCGGGAGTTGAAGAAGCGCCAACCCGTCCTCGGGGGCTACGACCCCGCCAACTACGTCACACAGCGGATCTACGCCCTTTCCCATGACGATGTGCGGGTGCCGGTTTCACTCGTCTACCGCCGGGACGGCAAGCTTGGGCCAAAGCCAACCTACCTCTCCGGCTACGGCTCCTACGGTATCGTCACCGAGCCCTCATTCTCCTCCGAACGCGTCAGTCTGCTCGACCGGGGTTTCGTCTTCGCCCTCGCCCACATCCGGGGTTCCGCCGACATGGGCCGCAACTGGTACGAGGACGGCAAACTGGGCCGTAAGAACAACACCTTCCACGACTTCATTGCTGCCGCCGAGGCTCTGGTGGATGGTGGCTACACCACGCCCGCACAACTCGCCATCGCCGGTGGAAGCGCGGGCGGCCTACTGATGGGTGCGGTCACCAACATGCGCCCGGACCTCTTCCGCGCGGTCGTCGCCCATGTGCCCTTCGTCGACGTTGTGAACACGATGCTCGACGAAACCCTTCCACTCACCGTCACCGAATACGAGGAGTGGGGCAACCCGAACGAGCCGGAAGCCTACCGGTACATCCGCTCGTACGCGCCGTACGAAAATGTGGAGGCCAAGCCATACCCGATGATCCTCGCCACTGGCGGCCTCAACGACCCCCGAGTGCCCTACTGGGAGCCCGCCAAGTGGGTTGCCAAATTGCGCGATACGAAAACCGACAGCAATGTCGTCCTGCTGAAAACCAATATGGGTGCCGGACATGGCGGACCATCCGGCCGGTACGAAAAGCTCAAGGAGAAGGCCTTCGAGTGCGCGTTCGTAATCGGAGCGCTGCAAAACTTCAGCCCGGCCCCAAAAGTCCTTGGTTAGCGGACTCGAATGCAGGTAACATGAAGGGAGCTGGTGTGAACGCGTCGAAGTTGGGACGTGGAATGAGGCCAGTAAAAGCGGATTCCGACCTTGCAGAAAAACGTTCGTCCAGCAGTTGTATCCGCACTTGCACTGCACTTGTTGGCAGCCCTCTCGGGCGCCTACGGGGCCGAACCGCGCGACGTACCTGCGGCGACCACGCACTTCTCCTTCACCGGCACCTTTGCAAAGGACGACGAAACCCGTTTTTTCAACTTCACGATTCCAGCGGCCGGCCCGGTGACGCTCCGCACCTTCTCGTTTGGCGGAGGCACAAATGCTGCGGGAACCGCCATACCGTCCGGTGGTTTCGACCCCACGATCTCACTGTTCGACGCGAACGGAAATCTGATCGCCACGAACCAGGACGGCGGTTGCAGCTTGGTCGCGGCGGAGCCCAAGACAGGTTTTTGTTGGGACGCCTACATGACGGTCCAACTCCCGGCCGGCAACTACAAGGTCCTCCTAACCCAGTCCGACAACACGGCAAACGGCCCCACCATCGACGATTCTTTCGTTTTCGCAGGCTCGGGAAACTTCACCAGCGGGGATGACACACAGCCGGGTTTCTTCGACGATTCCGGCATCCAACGTACTGGAGACTTCGCACTGGACGTGGTGGGCCCGGCAACCACGGTTGTCCAGCTGCTGATCAGCGTCCAGACACCCCCCTCGGGCAAAGTCGGCGTACCGTACAACTATTCGTTCGCCGGTACCGGCGGAACCACCCCTTACAAGTGGACCTTGGCGTCCGGCACACTGCCTGCTGGATTGAGCCTTGCGACGGACGGCACTCTCAGCGGCACACCGACCCTGCCCATCGGCACGGCTACTTACACGGTCCAGCTCGCCGATTCGCAATCCCCGGCATCCACTACGACCCAGTCTTTCTCCATCCTGATCAATCCGGAAGATCTCAAGGTAACCACGACTTCGCTCACGAACTGGGTGACCGGCACGGCATTTGCATCGACAGTGGCCGGAATCGGTGGCTACCCACCGTATACATGGGCGATCCAAGGCGCTCCGTCTCCGGCATCACTCAATGGGCTCACGATATCGACAGCTGGAACGTTGTCCGGGACACCGTCGGCGACGGGAACGTTCACCATTCCGGTTCAGGTGACAGATTCCCACGCCGTGGTCGCCACGAGGTCGCTCAGTTGGCAAGTGAACGCACCCATCGCCATCACCACTTCGAGCCTCGCCAACGGAATTTCCGGCCGCGCCTACACACCGGTAGCGATGGCAGCCCAGGGCGGCGCAACACTGCCCCTGACGTGGAGCATCGTAGGAGAGGGCGGCGGTGGGCTCCCCACCGGGATGAGCTTTTCGGCTACCGGCGTTCTGCAGGGAACGCCCGCCGGTACCGGAACATTCACCTTTACGGTGCGCGCCACCGACGGCGTGGCACCGGCAACCAAGATCTTCAAACTGGCGGTTTATCCGCCGCTCTCCGTTTTGACCGATTCGCTGCCGGCTGCGACCGGTGACCAGCCCTACACGGCCTCCGTTGCGGCCAGCGGTGGTTCCGGCACCGTCACTTGGTCTGCTAGCGGACTTCCGGCAAATCTCTCCATGGCCGGTAACGGCACGATTTCCGGTATTCCGGCTGTCGCGGGCACCTTCAGCATTCTGGTGGTGGCGACCGATTCGACCGCCCTCCAGACGGCATCCAAGCAACTCTCCCTGACGGTAACGTTCCTCGACTTGACGATCACCACTTCAGCCGATCTCGGCGGCGTTGCGGTCGGCGGCAGGCTGACCCGAACCTTGGCGGCAACCGGCGGAAAGCAACCATACACTTGGACTGCTACGGGACTTCCCGGCTCTTTCGGCCTTGACGGCAACGGCAACCTCTCCGGAACGCCCGGAGCGGCTGGCAACTTTACATTCTCGGCCAAAGTCACGGATGGCCAGCCCGTCAGCAAGACACAAACCTTCTCGGTGGCAGTCCTGGGCATTACCGCCATCCCCCAGGCAACTACTGCCAGCACCACCGCCGCATACTCGGGGACCTTCACGGCAACCGGCGGCACCCCTCCCTACTCGTGGACCGCAACTGGCGTGCCGGACGGAATGGGCCTGTCCAGTGCCGGTATTCTGGGCGGAACGCCCAAGGCTGCGGGTAAGGCCTCGATATCGGTCAAGGTGACCGACTCCAAGGCGCTGAGTGCAACCGCGTCCCTGGGCTTGGATATTACCGCCCCGCCGACGCTGACCATCTCCAAATCCGGCCTGAAGAACGCCACAGCCGATGAAGCGTACTCGGATAGTGTGGCCGCAACCGGCGGCACGCCTCCGTATACTTGGCAGCGCCAAGGCGGCAGTTTGCCAGAGGGCTTGTCCTTCGGCCCGGACGGAACCATCACCGGCACCACGGCAAAAGCCGGCACCTACAGTTTCACCGCCAAGGTAACGGACAGCCGCGATGTCACGGTATCGGCCGGCTTCTCCCTCGTTGTGGATCCGGCCAAGCTGAAATCGGCCACCGGAGTGCTTCCGAACGGTGTGGTGGGTTCCGAATATCCGGAACAGATCTTCGGCATCACCGGCGGCGTCGCTCCCTATACCTTCGCCATTACTTCGGGTGGCTTGCCACCCGGCCTAACCTTGAGCGGTTCCGAGCTTGCCGGTACTCCCACCAGCGCCGGGACATTCGCGTTCTCGGTCACCATCACGGATTCCAACCAGAGCAAACTGGTTGTTTCAACGTCCATATCGGTGAAGCCGGCCAATGCCGACCTCATCCTCTCCACCACCAGCGTAAACTTCTCGCTCACCACCCCGGCAACGGTCCTCCCCGGCGGTACGAACGTAACGATCCGCTCCAGCATCGTCCAGCAACTCCTGAACTACAGGGTTACGGTGACGCCGGCAGTTTCGTGGCTGGATGTCATCAGCGTCGGCACCACGACACCAGGGAGTATCAGCGTGCAATTGAACTCGGGAGCGCTTTCGCTGCAGCCCTCCGACGTCCCCTATTCCACATCCGTGGTTGTGGCCTGCATCGCGCCGAGCCTCTGCGCTGGGAACTCACAGCCCATTACGGTGACGCTCAGCGTCACCTCGCCGGCCCCGAAGCTTTCGGCGACCACGTCGCTACTGAGCTTCGCCGCAACCACGGCCACGCCAACCGCTCCAACCCGCGATTTTGCGATTTCCAATTCGGGCGGCGGCACACTCAACATTTCGTCGGTGGCACCGTCGGATTCCTGGATCAAGGTGTCCGGTGCACCAACAACATTGAAGGCTGGCATCACGGCCAACATCGTGGTGGGAATTGACGCTACGGGTCTGAATCCGGGGTATTTCCAAGGCGCAGTGGTGGTGACAAGCGATGCCGGCACAGCACGCGTCCCGGTAGTACTCAACTACGTAGCTACAGGCACGATGAGCCTGGCGCCCGGCGGAACGCAGTTCTCAATGCCTGCAGGATCATCCCCCGGCAACCCGACCGGCACATTCCTTGTCCTGCCACAAGGCAAACTCTCCATCGGGTTTGCATCATCGGTCTCCAGTTCAACCGGGGGCTCGTGGCTCAAGGTGACATCTTCCAGTTTGGCGGCCACACTCACCAATCCCGGCTCCGTCGGGTATTCGGTGGACACCAGCGTTGCAGCCTCTCTGGACCCCGGCACCTATTACTCCACCATCCAAGTTAGTTCTCCCGACGTAACAGACTCCCCTCAGAGCTTTACGGCAGTGCTGAATGTTACACCGGCGACGGTGCTCGTTCGGCCCGACCCCCAACCGGCCGGATTCGACTACACGACACCGGTCTCCGGCAACCCAGCCAAACAAACGGTAACCGTATATGCGGCGGCCAAGACACCCATCAACTTCCAGGCGGCGGCAAGCACGAACGATGGCGGCTCCTGGCTTAGCGTTTCGCCGAGTTCCGGCGTGACGTCTGCCACCGCGCCGGGGCAAACTACCGTAACCATCAACCCGGCTGGACTACCGGTTGGCACCTATCGCGGCGGAGTCAGCTACGCTTTCTCGGCAGCTGCCGTCCGAACGGTCAACGTCACGCTGATCGTCCGAGCCGGTGCTGCGCCGAGCTTCCAAATCACATCCGACTCGGGAGCTGTCGAACCGAAAGCCGTCACGGGATGCGCGTCGACCGCACTGGTTCCAACCCAGACCGGTCTCGTCAATAACTTCGCCCAGCCCACAGCTTGGCCCACGGCCCTCTCGATCAAAGTGGTCGACAACTGCGGAACCGCAATGCCCGCCGGCCAAGTCGTCGCCACTTTCTCCACCGGCGATCCACCATTGCCACTCCGACCGGTTGACGATTCCACCGGTATTTACACAGGCACATGGACGCCGCGCAGCACTTCATCCGTGGTGACGGTGCTTGCCCGTGTCACGGTGACGGGATACCCGGCCGCGACGACTCAGATCCAGGGCCAGATCATCCCGAACGGCGCACCGATTTTGACGCCGGACGGCTCGCTGCACGTATTTGCACCGGTAGTGGGCGGTTCCGTTGGACCCGGCAGCATCATCCAAATCTACGGCGACAATCTCGCGGCCCAGCCGACCCTTTCGTCCACACTTCCACTGCCAACCAACCTTGGGGGAACCTCGGTCCTGATTGGCGGCATCCGGGCCCCGATCTACTACGTGAGCCCCGGTCAAATCAACGCGCAGTTGCCGTTCGAGCTGCCGACAGGCCGGAAATACGAGATCGTGGTTAGCGCCAACGGCGCGCTGAGCACACCCAATTCGATCCAAGTGACCGCTACGACGCCCGGCGTGGCGGCCTTCGCGAGCGGATTGATCATTTCCCAGCACTTGAGCGGAGCGTTGGTTAGCGAGGATCTGCCCGCCGCTCCCGGCGAAATCATCATCTTCTATTTGGCCGGACTGGGCTCGCTGGATACGTCGGTCCCGACCGGCACCGCTGCACCCCTTGACCGGCTTGTCCGTCCAGTGGTCCCGCCGACGATTACCTTCGACGGAAAGGACGCGCCTGTGGCGTTCGCCGGACTGACCCCCGGCTTGGTGGGTCTGTATCAGATCAACTTCCAGGTTCCAGCGAATGCTCCGGATGGCGATTTGACGATGCTGATCGGCCAACAAGGCAACATCAGCAACCAGACGATCGTCCCGGTGAAGAAATCCGCAAAGTAAGCGGCTAGCTATGATTCACTAGACCCTCTGTTCCGGCCTGCGACATCTTTGCGGTGCAAAGCATCGAAATTCCTGTTTGATTGCCTCGTACGGGCGAGAGCGGGGGAACGGCTGCGCCCGGATTGCCTCTATTGCGGCTCTCGACATGGATTTTTGGCTCCTGCGCCAACTCCTGCCGGAGTCTAGGTAGCCGGGTACTTCCTACAGCGCATGAAAACCACGTGGGGCAGTTGCGACCACCGCGAACGCAATATCCGCCTGAACACCGAACTCGTGAAGAAGCACAAAGACCTCCTTGGAATACGTGGTCTTCCACGAAATGGTCCACCTCCTCCCCCCGCATCCCAAGGATTGAGAATCGAACGACGCCCCTCTAACAGAGAGCGATCAGGACAAACCCGGCATCATCCTCGATTACGACGCCGCCGGAAACATCGTAGCCTCGAAATCCTCAGCGCCTCCACACGCATGGCCAAATCCGGATTCTGCGTAAGTGTCCGCTGGCGCGCCGAACATCCGGTTATAGCCGACTGAAAGTCGGCTGCAGCGAAGAATCGCTGTCCCACACAAACAGGCTGTCGGTTCCTCTCCCGTTGGTCCCGCGACCGGCCCGGTCGCTTCTAACCAGCCCCATCCCGCCCAACACCCCCACAATGCGAAACTACCCCTTGTGGCCCCATCCCTAGCGCAATCCGTTCAGTCCGTCCCCCACTCCCGCATCCGCGAACTCGCCGAGATCGCCTTCACCATGGACGGCGTCCTCAAGCTCTACTTCGGCGAGTCCAACCAGCCCACTCCCGACTACATCAAGCGCGCCGCCGTCCGCGCCATGGAGGCCGGCTACACCTATTACACCGAAAATGCCGGCCTCCCCTCCCTCCGCGCCGCCATCGCCGATCACTACGCCCGCATGCAGTCGGCCACCCTCGACCCCCGCCGCGAAATCGTCGTCACCTCTTCCGGCGTCCAGGCCCTCAACGTCGCCATCCGCTGCACCCTCGACCCCGGCGACGAGGCCATCGTCCTCACTCCAGCCTGGCCCAACGGAGCCTCCATCGTCGCCATGGCCAACGCCACGCCGGTCGAAGTCCCGCACCCCCTCGTCGACGGCCGCTACGGCGTCGATTGGGCCGCGCTCGAAGCCGCCGTCACCCCCCGGACCCGGCTCCTGATCTACACGTCGCCCTCGAATCCGCTCGGCTGGGTCGCCACCGAGGACGAACAGCGCGGACTCCTCGAGTTCGCCCGCCGCCACAACCTCTGGATCCTCGCCGACGAGGTTTACGACCGCCTTTGGTACGACACGCCGGTGCTCGGCACACCCGTCCCGTCGATCCTGCGCCTCGCCACCCGCGACGACGCCGTCATTGTCGTCCATTCCTTCAGCAAGACCTACTGCATGACCGGCTGGCGGCTTGGCTGGATCGTGGCCCGCGCAGACCTCGCCGCGAAAGCCACCCAGCTCAACGAATTCATCATTTCCCACGCCCCCAGCTTCACCCAGAAGGCGGGCGAAACGGCGCTTGCCGATGGCGAGGAAGAAGTCGCTGTCATGCTGGCCCGCCTGAAGGCCAACCGCGATTTCTGCATCGAAGCTTTGGCCCAAATGCCGGGCGTAACGGTGCCCAGCCCCGACGGCGCGTTCTACCTTTTCCCCAAAATCGACGGCCTCACCGACTCCTTCGCGTTCTGTCGCGACCTTCTGATGACGACCAAGGTGGGTCTAGCCCCCGGCGTCGCCTTCGGAGCCGGTGGCGAAGGCTCCATCCGGATCTGCTATGCCGCCGACCAGGCAATCTTGGAACCGGCCATGGAACGCCTCGGCCATTACCTCGCCAATACCTTCCGGCGTGTAAACTAACCCAGAGGAGCACTACAAATGGCGGACGGATTCAAGCAGTTCCTGTTGCGGGGCAATGTGGTCGACCTGTCGGTCGGCGTGGTGGTGGGCGCGGCCTTCGGAGCTGTGGTCACAGCGTTCACCAAGGACCTGCTGACGCCGATGATCGCCGCCGTGGTCGGGAAGCCGGATTTCTCGGCCATCCAGTTAACCATCAACAACAGCAAGTTCCTGGTGGGCGACTTCATCAACGCCATCGTGTCGTTCCTGATCGTGGCGACGGCCGTCTACTATATGGTGGTGCTGCCGATCAACGCGCTCATCGCGAGAACAAAGAAGGCCGAGCCGGTTGCGGCACCTACTACGAAGTCGTGCCCCGAATGCCTGAGCGAAATCCCGCTCGCCGCCCGCCGCTGCGCCCACTGCACCAGCGTCCTGTAGTTTCCCTAGCACCGCCCCCATGCAGAACCGCGTCCGCAAAATCTGCCTGTCCCTCCCCGGCGCGTCGGAAAAGCTCTCCCATGGCGAACCCACCTTCTTCGTGCGCAAGAAGGTGTTCGCCATGCTGTCGGACAACCACCACAATGACGGCCATGTCGCGGTCCTGATCCCCTTGGAACCCGGCGAACAGGCCGCCCTCATCGCCGCTAATCCCAAGACCTACTACTACCCCAAATACGTGGGCGTTAAGGGCTGGGTCGGCATTGAACTGGACCAAATCGACGACGAGGACCTCGCCGTCCACCTCCACCAGGCCCACAAACTCATCATCCAAAAGCGCTGACCGCCGCCATTCACGGCCCCGCGCTAGAATCGGGAATCCGATGCCGAAGACGTACCTTTGCTTCCTCTGGCACATGCACCAGCCTTTCTACAAGGATCTGGTTTCCGGCGAGTACCGGTTGCCGTGGACCCGCATGCACGCCCTCAAGGACTACTACGGGATGGTCAAGATCCTGGAGGAGTTCCCGCAAATCCGCCAGACCTTCAACCTCGTCCCGTCCATGATGGTCCAGGTGGAGGAATACGCCTCCGGCGAGGCCAACGACCCCTTCCTCAACCTTGCACTGAAGCCAGCCGAGAAGCTCACCCACGAGGAGCACGCGTTCATCCTACGCAACTTCTTCATGGCGAACCCCTCGCGCATGATCTACCGCTACCCCCGGTACGGCGAACTTTATTCGGCCTACCAGGCGCAAAAGCCCTTGAACGACGCCCGTGGCATCTTCGGCGCGCAGGAGTACCGCGACCTCCAGGTCCTCTCCCAACTCGCATGGTTCGACGAGGAATTCATCGACAAGGACCCGGAAGTTCAGGAACTGGTCGCCAAAGGGCGCAACTACACCCTTGAGGACCAGGCGCGCATGGGACGCAAACAGCGCGAAATCTGCGCCTGCGTGATCCCCGAGTACCGGAAACTGGCCGCCACCGGACAAATCGAGATCTCCACCACCCCCTTCTACCACCCGATCCTCCCCCTGATCTGCGATAGCGACATCGCCTCCGTAGCCCACCCTGGCGTGCCCCTGCCGCCCCGGTTTCGCTACTCGGTCGACGCCAAGATGCAGCTCGAACGGGCCCGCGACTATATCCAGCACACCTTCGGCGTCGCCCCGGCAGGACTGTGGCCGTCCGAAGGCTCTGTCTCGGACGAGGCCCTGCGCATCGCCTCCAGCGTCGGCTTCGAGTGGGCCGCCACGGACAATGGAGTCCTCGGCCGCACCTTGAACCGACCGGCCAGCCCCGAAGTTACCTACCAGCCCTACCGATGGCAACAGGGCGGCGAATCGATGAACATGATCTTCCGCGACCATGTTCTCAGCGATCTGATTGGCTTTGTTTATTCCGGCATGGGCCCTGCCGACGCCGCGAGCGACTTCCTCCGCCGGATTCGAGACAACTGCCGCAGCATCCACGCCTCAGGCCGCGACGCGCTGGTGCCGATCATCCTCGACGGCGAAAACGCCTGGGAATACTACGACCGCAGCGGCCGCCCCTTCTTCCGCGAACTCTACCAGCGCATCCAGGATGACCCGGGCATGGAGGCGATCACCGTCGGCGAGGCCTTTGAGCGCATGAAGCCAGCCCCGCTGGACCGGATCTTCCCCGCTTCCTGGATCAACGCCAATTTCGACGTCTGGATCGGGGCCGAGGAGGACAACCGCGCATGGAGGCTGCTGCTCGCCGCCCGCCAAGCCTATGAAGCCGCGTTGGACGACCCCTCGAAGCAGATTCCCGAGGACCGCCGCAAGCTGGCGCTCGAAGAGCTCCTGATCTCCGAAGGCAGCGACTGGAATTGGTGGTACGGCCCCGAACACGAATCGGCCAACCGGGTCGAATTCGACCAAATCTACCGCGACCACTTGGCGAATGTGTACCGCGCGCTCGGCATCCAGCCACCGGCCGAGCTTTCGCACTCGATTCTCAAGACCCAGGTCGATGAAACCCGGACGCCGCCAACCGGGGACATCTCGCCGACCGTCAACGGCACTATCGACTCGTACTTCGAATGGCTCGGCTCGGGAGTCTACCGCGTGGAGGGCAAACAGGGTGCCATGCACGGCAAGCGGGAGCTGGTGCGCGATGTCCACTATGGCCGCAACGCTTGGCAAGGCTACCTCCGTGTGGATTTCGCCGAGGTCGGCGCGTCCTTGGAGAAGCTCGAAATCCAAGTGGTATCGGGTGAAACCGGCGATGTCGTCGTGGCCACGGTCCGGCTCCAAGGTGGCAAGGCCGAAGTCCGATCCGGCACCGCTACCGCCGCGTTCAGCGACGTGCTGGAAATCTCGGTCCCCGGCGAAATCGCCGACGAAGGCATGGGCCTGGCGTTCTGGCAGGACGGCCTTCCCATCGAAGCAATCCCACGGGAGGGCTGCTTCCGAATCACGGAGCACGAGATGTGATCCAAGCCGAGTTGGGCGGCTTCGCCGGGGAGCGCCTCCGCCGCAATGTCCGCCAGTGGATCAATACGTTTGAGATCCACCGCTACGTCGGCCTGATCGAAAATCGGCTTCCCGGCGGAGGCCTGCTGGCCGGATTGTGGCTGGAGGCGGCAATTCTCGCTTGCGAATGGGCGGGCGACGCCCTACTGCGTCAGCGGGCTATGGGCATGCTCGAACGGCTCCTCGCCGTCGAGGACTCCGCCGACCGGAAGGAGTTCGAACTCCTGGCCGCCGCCTTGAAAGCTGCGGGCGAGGTTTGGTCCAACGGTCCGGCCATTGAGGTGGCGAAGTTCCTGCCTGCCGCTCCCGCAGCCCTCTCCCCGGACGAAAACGGCACCGAGTTCCTGATCTGGAACCGCCTTTTCGCCATGCAAACAACCGATGGCGACGGCTTCCGTGCCGATGTGCCGACCTTCGGCTGGCGTCCCGAAGGCTACTACGCCGGTCCGCTGGAGTCCGATGCCCGCACCGCCTTGGCGCTGGCCCGGGTTCCCGGCCTTTTCTATGTACCCACCGAGGGCGGGGTCTGGATCAACCACTACGCGGAATCCTCCGCCCGCGTCGGCGAGGTACTCCTGCGCCAAACCACGGCATATCCCTCGGAAGGCGCAGTCCGGATCGAGATCGGATGCAAACAACCCCTCGATTGGACGATCCGGCTGCGGATTCCAGCCTGGTGCGCCGCGCCCCGCATCGCGGTCAACGGGCTGCAACTCTCCACGTTCTCCATCCGGCGAACATGGCAAAACCGGGACCGGATCGACCTGGACTTCCCCATGGAGCCCCGTTGGCGCAAGGGCACCGGGGAAAATGCCGGCATGGTGGCCCTGGAGCGGGGGCCGTTGCGCTATTTCGCCGAGTCCGGCACCGCGGTCCGACCCGGGCGCGTGAGGGAGTTACCTGCCCGAACCGCGGAATCCCTCGGACCCGACTACGAATTGACTGCCAGCGGCACCCTGCTGCGTCCGCTCGCCAACCTGGGCGAATGGTACCGTTCCGACGACGAAAAGTCCCGGTGGCTGGAGTCGATTGCCTCCCGTCCGGATTGGGCGGGCGATCCAATCCGCAGCCGCATGCATCCGTTCAGTGTCTGGCACGTAGAATAGGTTCATATATGGCCGAACTGGAAATCCACCACGAAGTAGAGCACCACGACCCCGCCGGAAAGGTCATCGGCGTCGTCGCCTCCATCTTGGCTGTGCTTCTGGCCATCGTGACGATCGTCTCCCACCGAGCCCACACCGAGGCCGTGCTGCTGAAGTCCAACGCCAACGACCAATGGGCCTACTACCAGTCCAAGCGCATCAAGTTCCATAGCATTGAACTGGGCCAGGACCTGATCGGGCTGCTGGGCAGCGGCGAAAAGGCCGAAAAGCTGCTCAAGAAGTACGAATCGGACAAGGAAAAGTACACCAAGGACTCCGAGAAGGCCAAGAAGCAGGCCGAGGAGACCACCGCCGAGGCCTCCCACACCGAGGACAAGGCGCTCTTCTATGATTTCGGGGAAGGACTCCTCGAAATCGGGTTGGTGCTGACCTCGCTCTACTTCATCGCCCGGTCCAAGATATTCCCGGTGGTCGGCATCAGCGCCGCCGCAATCGGAGTGGTCGTCGCCGTGCTGGGCTACCTCAAGTAGAATCGACGGCGGTAGACCAGTAGTCCGACGCGGACTGTCGCCAGCATCATCGCAAACACCGCGAGCCACTCCGGCAACCAGGGCCCGCGTCGCACGGTCCCGGCGAAGGAGTATTCAAACCCAATCGACTTCTGGGCCTCGTCCCGGACCTGTGGCCCCACCAGCAAATCGGGGGCAGCCAAGCAATTCACCAGGTAGGCGCTGATTTGTGGAATGTGCCGGTTCTCAAACCGTAACTTCCTGCCCGACCGCGACGTTCGAAGCTGGATTCGAATGGTTCCCAGACCACCCCGCACGGCATCAAGGTCTGGAAAACTGCTCCCGGCCACCGTCAGGGAAACCGGCTCATTGTCCAAAAGGAGCGACACGTCGCGCCGTACACGCTCGACATACGCCCGTTGCTCATCCGTCGAAATCCGCCCGTCGTGGTCCAGGTCGATTATGGCCAGAACCACGGGCAGCACGGCGACGCCTGGCGTCAGGGAAATCTCAATCTCGATGCCGGACTTCGAAACCCCGATCAACGTGGCCTGCAGGTACTCGTCCAGCCTGTGGGCGTGGGCCGTGCCAGAGACCGCCAGGAGCCCGAAAGCCCACCAAAACCTCATTGCGAAGCGGATTTCTTGCCGTAATCGTTGGTCGGATCGCGATAGATCGTATGGATGTGCATCGTCGGATCGCCGCCCAAAGGCTGGGGGGCGTATTCGATCACCAGCGTCGGCCCTTGGATCCGGTAGTAGGCCGGGGTGCCGTTGGTGGTTGGACCACTCCACGCAAACCACGTCGAGGGGATATTCGCCTTGATATCCGCCATCCTTACCGCTGCGGCCTGGTCATTGACGATTCCTGCCCACTCGCCCGCTAGATCCAACAGCATGGCCTGTTGCGCCAGAGTCATGGCCGAAGCTTTCAGCCCCTCGGGTTGGATCGTCTTGCCATCCTGACCCGCTCCCAACACCAAATCGGCGACCTTGTAGTTGAGGACAGCCTGCTTCCGCTGCCCCTCGTCCAAGGCGTTCACAAGCGCGAAGGCCTTGTCGTTTTCGGCACCCAATGGACGAACTGTCCGGCCCTCAAGCGTGTATTTGGCCGGCTGGGCGGCGGTCAGTGTGGGCGTTAGGATGCCTTCGGCACCCACCATCGTCACGTTAAGCGCAAGGTGGTGGCCGCCGAACTGCAGCATCCATGGGTCCTTCAGGGAAGGCTTTCCCAAGATCGAGATGTAGAAGAGGTCGTGTCCGAACATCGCAGCTCCCCGCCCGCCACTGGATTGCTTCAAAGCCTCGTCACCCTCCACGATCGCCATCACTTTTTCGTAGCCGCGCTTGCTGAATGTGGCGGCCAACAGGGCCATCGCGGCCTTCTTTTGGGCCGGATTCAAATCGCCCATCTTGAGCCCCGCGCGGGCAACCATGGTGGTGGGCAAGTTCGACCACTTCACACGCTGTGCCGCGTCGTCGTATGCAAACAGCACCTTGCCTCGCTGCGATTCATCCAGGGAACCGAGAAAACTGTTCGCGCTGGAGACGATCGCAGCCGGCGTCTGGGCCTGGAGCAACCCACAGAACAGGGCGACCGCGTACAGGGCGGCACCGGGGAAACCGAACTTTCTCATTCCATGATTATCTGCGGCCCGCCCGCCAACTACAAGTAAAGATCTGCAAGTCGCACAGGAGTATGATATGGATGATCCATCCATGAACAGAAGACATTTCCTGATGAACTCCGCTGCGGCCTTGGGGACCACCGCCCTGACTGCCTCGGCCAGCCCGAATGACACGATCCGACTCGGCGTCGTCGGCCTCCGCGGACGTGGCAAAAGCCACATGCAGGCTTGGACGTCGCTGAAGAACGTCGACCTCGTCGCGCTCTGCGACATCGACGATTCCGTCCTTGCCACGGCGAGCAAGTTCGTCGAAGGCAAGCGCGGCAGCGCCCCCACCGGCTACAAGGACATCCGCAAGATGCTGGAGGACAAGTCGATCGACGCCATCTCGATCGCCTCCCCCAACCACCAGCACACGCTGCAGACCATTTGGGGCATGCAGGCCGGCAAGGACGTTTACGTCGAAAAGCCCTGCTCGCACAACATGTTCGAGGCCAAGCAGATTGTGGCCGCCACGCGCAAGTACAACAAGATCGTCCAACAGGGCAGCCAGAGCCGCTCCAACGTCGCGCTGATGGAAGGCGTCAAGCACATGAACGATGGCCTGATCGGCGATGTCTACCATGCGCGAGCCCTCTGCTACAAGTGGCGCAACACCATCGGCAAGGCG
>CAIYDY010000102.1 GCA_903925015.1 uncultured Acidobacteriia bacterium | reverse complement strand
CCGTATACGTCTGGAAGTTGCCCGTCAGCACGTCGGCGAGCGAGTATCCGGTGGTGTTCGGAACGCCGCTGCTGTTGAATGCCACCAGCCCGTCATAGGTGGAGGTGGCGTTCTGGTCCTTCCGGTTGCGCACGATCAGCACGCCGCCCTTGAAGGTGTGTTCCTTGTGGGTGTAGGTGATGTTATCGGAGATGCTGATGTCCGTGGTCGGCGACTTCAAAAACACGCGGTCGGCGGAATTGGCGCTGGCGAAACCGCTCACGGTGAAATCGGGCATGCCCTCCGGGTATTCGCCGTTGCCGCCGAACAGGCGCGGGAACACAAAACCGTAGGTGGCCCGTTTCCACAGGTCGCCCTGCATGTAGGTGCGCTGGCCGTTCCAGGAGGTGCTGATTTTCGCCTCGTTCACCATGTGGTTGTTGACCACGAAGCTGTATCCCAACTGGGGGCCGAAACCGGGACGGTGCCGCTGGGTCGGTGTATTCGGCAGGGGCGAGGAACTAAAGGTCCCGAACGGGTCGATGGTGTTGTAGTTGTCGTGGATGTAGCGGAAGTAGAGGTTTTGCCGGTCGCTGATGTGGTAGTCGAAGCGGGCAATATCCTCGCGCCAATTGAACGGGTTGTAGGCCTGGTAGGTCGTGTTGTTGCCGATGGGCGTATTCGTGTAGACCGTGGCCAGCGTACTCATCTTGGCGTAAACCGCCATGATCGCCTTGCCGTCGGGTGTGATCAGGCTTGCCGGCATCACGTTGCCGGGCAGCGGGTTCTTGGTGCCGGGGAAGTAGATGGCCTGGGTTGGACGGTCGGAGAAGTCGCCGCGCGTTTCCGCAATCGTGGGCAGGGTTTGGCGCGACGGGCTTGTAAGGTGGTGGATGCTCTTCCACTCCTCGCCGATCATGAAGAAGAATTTGCCCTTCTTGAGCTTGCCGAAGGCCACCGGTCCATTGAAGCTCCAGCCGTAATCGTTGAACCGGAGGGCGGGTTTTATCGGAGCGAAGAAATCCTTGGCATCGAGTGCGTCGTTGCGGATCGTCTCGAACAGGCTGCCGTGGTACTGGTTGCCTCCGCCTTTGGTGACCACATTGATATTCGCTCCCGAGTTGCGGCCGAATTCGGCGGAAAACGCCGACGTCTGGATCCGCACCTGCTGGATGAAGTCGATCCCGACGTTGTTGATCTGGCTGCCGTTGGAGCCCGAATCGAGGTTGGAGCCGCCATCCACCGCCAAGTGGTTGGTGTCCGTCCGGTTGCCGTTGATCGATTGGCCGGTCACGCTCAGGCTGGTGGTGGTCGCCATCTGGTCGAGCGACATCATTGCCACGCCGGGCATCAGTGTCACCAGTTCCAGGTAGTTGCGCCCGTTCAGCGCAAGGTCCTGAACCTGTTCGGAGTCGATGGTCGTGGCCAGTTCGCCGGAAACGGTGTTCACGGTCTCGATGGCGTCGGTGACCGTCACCGATTGGTTGGTGCCCGCCAGTTCCACTTTGAAGTCCGCCGTGACCCGGCCGTTGTCGGGCAGGTCGTAGCCCTTTT
>CAIYDY010000101.1 GCA_903925015.1 uncultured Acidobacteriia bacterium | reverse complement strand
GGGCCGCCCGCGATCGAGATCGACGAGGAGCCGCGTTGCTCCTGCATGCGGTTGTAGGCCGGGTTGCCGACCTGGATCACTTTTTGCGCCTGTTTCGACATCATGAAGGGGTCGCGGCCGAGGTTGGGCTGTTCGACCAGCTTCTTGTTGTCAAGAACCTGCCCCTGGGAGGCGTTGGCAACTTCGATGAGCGGAATTTCCTCTGTAACGAGAACACTTTCCGAGACCGAGCCGACTTCGAGCTTCAGGTCGATGGACAGCTGTTCCGACGTGCCAAGAGCAATGTTCTTGCGCTCCACCTTCTTGAAACCGGGCTTTTCAGCCACAACAGTGTAAGTGGACGGGACAAGCTGCGAGAAGTCGTAGCCGCCGGAATCGTTGGAGAGCGCCGAGCGGGTGGTGCCGGTGGCGGCGTCCGAAAGCGTTACTTTGGCTCCAGCGATTGCCGAACCCTGCTGGTCGGAGACCGCTCCGCGAATGGCGCCCTGGTAGGACTGTGCAAACAGGCCTGTGGCCGTCGCTAAAACTAGTGCTGTGAGGTATGCTGCCGTCGATCCGGTTGCCGGGCGCGGCGAAGATGCTCGTTTCATTCCTGTCTCCTCTTCGATTGTTTTTCCCTTGGTGCAGGTGGTGCATTGCGACGCGCTGGGTCGAAGGGCGGACGAAGCCTGAGAAAAGCTTCCTTGGACGAGAAGGACAGGGCCCAAACACTGGGCGAAACGGGAACTTGTGGTTTCGCGGGGGCCGCGAAACTCGCTTTGCCTGAAAAAGGGGATTGGACCGCTGCGTTGCGGTGCTCTGTGAAACTACCCCGTTGCGAAAGCTTATTGGAATTGTAGCAAATTTGGGTGTCGGAGTGGAAGTGAATTTTCAGTCTGGCTTACGTCGAGTCACACTTGAGGGAAAGCTTCAAGGAGCGAAGCACCGCCTCCGCCATATCCGGATGTCCAATCCGCTGCAGCGCGTCCGCCACGCCGGTTCGATTGGCCTCGGGCTGGTTTTGGCTGACTTTCCACTTGCCCTCGAGCCTTGTGATCCGAAGTTCCACACCCACAATTGCCTTGAGCAAGCCATCTATGTAGGGGCCCGGGGCGTCGGATGGCTTCCACGGAAGTTCCTCGGAAGCCTCGTGCGTGGCCGTCAGCCTGTCGAGGAATCCGCTTAGCCAAAACCGGATTGGGCGGCGAGGTTTTGTCACTGCCCAATAAATTCTGTCTAGCCTACGCGCTGAACGAGGTGTTGGCACCACTCAACGACATTGTAGACTTCGTAGGCGAGGTACTTGGCAACCGTGCAGATGGTGGTTCCCGTAATGACCACCGTAACGAGTAAACGCTCGATCTCGAGTTTTCGCTTCGGGCTTTCTTCACTAGGCATATTGATCCCCCATTTGTGTCATCGATAGCGGGTGCGTCGGCTGGACCAGGTTGTGGTACCCTGATGCGGGCGGCGCAAAGGAAAAGTTGTGGACGCACCCCCAGTGACCACAGCGTTGGACACTTGCAACCCACCGGACCAAGGCAGTTGTCGGTGCTCAACTTCCATTGCGTCGTCCCAATACGAGTCTATCGAACCCCTCGGTGCAAGTACAAGTGTACTTTTTTCAGATTATCGTCGCGCAGTAACGTCGGTGGCACACGTTTGTAATGCAATCGAGTCCCGGTGACAGCACAAGGAATATCGCGATACTATCGCAACCGTCGCTAGCCATCGCCCCTGCAACATTGCATACTCATTGCACGAGGCCTGCAGGCGTTTTGCACGGGTGCCAGGATTTCGCGAGGCTTCCGGAGATTTACATTTTATTACGTTCTGGCATCCGGTGCCGTGAGTTCCGCGATACTTTTCTTCATCTGAGGAACCCCGAATGGCCCCGCGCGGCCGGGCCACCCTGGAAGATGAAAACGGTCTCCAGGATTGTTTTCAGAACAACTCGCGGACGACTTGGCCGCCAACTCCGTTCCTCCCGCAACTGATGCCGAGCCCGCGCGGCCCGTCCGCTTACAAGCACTCAGGCAAAACCTCATCATTGACCATCCAGACAGAGGATGCAAATGCGCTAATATCGCGATATAATCCAGAGCGTGGAGACCGAATATCGAAGGACGCTCACCCACCCCCAGGCGCTGGTTCTGTTTATTGTCTGGAAGGCGAGGCAAAGTCCACTGGGCCTACCGGGACTTACTAATGTCCAAGTCCAAGAAGCTTTCGCGAAGTCGAGCGGTAGCGGTAAAGGCGGCGCTAGCTTGGCAAACATCAAAGTCATCATGGACGCCTTGAAGAACTGGGAGCCTTCACCTTTGTTGACCGAAATTCCAAGGTCCGGCAAGGCAGCAGTTGCGCACAAACTTTCCGACCATGTGATTCGCTGGGCAACTGCCGCGACCATGGTTTTGGAGCTTGAGCATCATACCGAGGATATTGGGGTGGTCGACCGATCCTTGCTAGTGCAGCGTATGGTGGGTTTTGGCTTGAAAAACTCGGATGGGACTCCATTCGGCCCCGAAAGGATTGAACTGGCCTTGAATTTTTGCATCGCCGCCATCCCGTCATACGTGCGACAGACGGAAACCCACTTGGTTGTCACCGCACGCGTCGAAAGCGAGCGACGCTATTTGAATTTGCTCCGCGACAGCCTAACGCCGGTAGACGTCAATCCTGGCTAGTGCGGGGATGAGCTGAGGCTGCCAGTTTGAGTGGTGGCGTAGTCACCTGGCTACCCAGGACGATGGTTCAACGCTTGGAGGACGGCATTGGCCATGCCGGAATTGCCGATTCGCTCCAGCGAATCCGCTACACCCGTGCGGTTGGCAGCCGGCTGGTTCTGGCTGACCTTCCATTTCCCCTCCAGCTTGGTGATCCGCAGTTCTACTCCGACAATCGCCTTGAGCAGGCCATCAATATAGGTGGCCGGGGCGTCTGAGGGTTTCCAGGGAAGTTCCTCGGATGCCTCGTGGGTGGCGGTCAATCGGTCAAGGAATCCGCGAAGCCATTCCGGGTGGTCATGGAGATGGACCGTGCCATGGGCATGCACGACGGCATAGTTCCAAGTGGGTACGGCGCGACCGTGCTCATGTTTGGTCGGGTACCAGTTCGGGCTGATGTAGGCTTGGGGGCCTTGGAAAATGGCCAGCGCGGGCTCGTTGCCGCCCCAGTTCTTCCAGTGCCCGTTGCCCCTTGCCATGTGTCCGAGCAGAACTCCGTCCGGACCTGGTTCCGGATCGAACAGGAGCGGGATGTGGTTCGCCTCGATGCCGCCCGCACCCGCTGTCACCAGCGCGGCCAAGGGATACCGATCCATCAGTTGTCGCAGAACCTCTGGCCGGGTCTCGGAAAAATGGGTGGGAAGATACACGTGGGCCTACCTCGGCATGTTGTAGAGAAAGGTCATCTGCAACACAATGCGGTCGCCCTTGAACTCGGGCGGCAACGGGGGCAGGGGATTGGACGCGCTGATTGCGGCAACTGCCGACTGGTCCAGAGCTTTTGCTCCGGATTGCCCGTTGAACGCAACCTTTGTCACCATGCCTTGCTTTGCGATGGCGAACTGCACGACGACTTGGCCGCGCATCCCCATCCGGGCCGCTTCGGGATACACGGCGAACCAGCTGCGTCGGACCGCCGCCAGCACCTGGAGCATGTAAGGCCGGAAATCGACGCCCATCGGGTCGCTCTTCAGCTCCAAGTTGGAGTGGGGGCGTCCGGCGGAGGGGGGCAAATTCAAACCCGCCCCGGCACCGCCGACATCGGCACCCAAGTCGCCCACCGACTGGCTGCCGGGGTTCCCGGAAGAGTGGGACATCTCCCGCAATGTGTCCTGGACGGACGCCGTGGGCATTTGGATCATGCCGCCGGGGCGTCCGCCGCCAGTGCCACTGGGACGAGTCCCCACATCCTGCAATGCCAGTTTCGGGGCTTCCGCCGAAGGAGGCGGGGGCAGCGCGACCTGTTTCGGATTCTGCGAGGTCTGTACGGGCTGCACTGGCCCGTCCAGCTTCGGGGCCTCCATCACCACTGGTTTGTCGAACGGCACCTGCTTGGGCGGCGCAACCGGAGCAGGGGCGGGTGGAGTCGGCTGCTTGACTGCTTCCACGGGCTTCCCGGCAGCCGGTGCCGGGGCGGGCGACTTGAGCACGGGCCGGGGCGCAATCGATTCCACGGTCAGCTCCTTGGCGACCGGAACCTTGTTTGGAGCCTTCTGGGTCAGGTCCGGCGGAATGTAGAGCGGGGTGATCTGCTTGACAAGCGCGCGCTCGGGCGGTGGCGGAGTGACTTCGAAGCGCACCGAAAATATGGTGGTGGTGAAAATCACGTGCGCCAGCAGCGATCCGATGGCAGCCGCGCGCCACCTGGCCCAGTCGCCCCCGCTGTCGCGGGAGAGCAGTAATTTCAGTTCCGGTTCTTCCACTGGGGGTGTTGGGGTTTCCATCCGTCGGCGAACGTCTTGGCCACAACGTTCGCATGCTCCCCGATTTTATCAGGGGCCGCAAGCGCCGTCTCCAATATGGGACGTGCCGGGTACCGATTCAGTTACCCACCCTTGGCCCAATCGTTTCTTTCGACCGCACAGACCGTAAACTGTTCATTCTAAGAGGTCACCACATGGTAAGAAAACGGTAAGCTATTTCGGAGGACTCTTCCCGGCGTGGAAGCGCTTGGGGTATGACGGCGACGCCCAAATCGTCCTCGGGCAAGCCGATTTCGAGGTGGTGGCGACGCCGGAACCCGGTTCGGCCGTTCTGGTTGGGATGGGACTCGGGTTCGCGATCATCCTACTGCGGTGCCGAATCCATGCCCCCGTTTGGATAAGCGCAATGAAATCAACCGGTTGTGAAAAGTAAGGAAAAGGTAGGGTTTCTGCCGTCGACTATTTCACCGGGTTCCGCCTATTCTGGCCTCAGGAGTTCAAACGACATGGCACTTCGAATCAACGACACCGCACCAAACTTCACCGCTGAGACCACCCAGGGCACGATCCAGTTCCACGATTGGATCGGGGACGGTTGGGCCATCCTCTTCTCACACCCGAAGGACTTCACACCGGTCTGCACCACGGAACTGGGACACATGGCCAGTCTGGCCGGCGAGTTCCAGAAGCGCAACTGCAAGGTTATCGGCCTCAGTGTCGATCCCGTGGCCAACCACTCCCGGTGGGCGGCGGACATCGAGGAAACACAAGGGCACGCGGTCACCTATCCAATGATCGGCGACCCCGAATTGAAAATCGCCAAAACCTATGACATGTTGCCCGCCGACGCGGGGGAAACCTCCGAGGGGCGCACGGCTGCCACCAACGCGACCGTCCGGACGGTCTTCATCATTGGGCCGGACAAGAAAATCAAGCTCATGCTGGTCTACCCGATGAGCACGGGCCGCAACTTCCACGAGGTGTTGCGGGTTTTGGACTCGATGCAATTGACCGCTTCCCACAAGGTGGCGACGCCGGTCAACTGGAATCCGGGCGACGATGTGATCATTCTGCCTTCCGTTTCCGATGACGACGCGCGCAAAGCGTTTCCCGGGGGATGGCGGGCACCGAAACCCTACCTGCGGATCGTTCCCCAACCAAAATAGCCCCAACCCAAAGTAGCCCTGCACAACCTGCGACGATTCGGGAGTCCCCATGCAGATCGAACGTTTCTACCTCGGATGCCTAGCCCACGCCTCCTACCTTGTCCATGACGGAGGCGAGGCGGCCGTCATCGATCCGCAGCGCGATGTGGACATTTACGTCGCACGGGCCGCGGAACTCGGCGTGCGAGTCCGCTGGGTTGTCGAAACGCACCTGCATGCGGACTTCGTTTCGGGACACTTGGAATTGGCCCGCCGTACCGGTGCCGAGGTTTGCCTCGGCACCGGCTCGAGTGCGGCATTTCCCCACCGCGATTTGGACGAGGGCCAGTGCCTGCCACTCGGGGCGGGCTTCCTCCGCACCCTTTCCACACCCGGTCACACTGAGGAAAGCATCTGCATCGTGGCCCATCCAACCGCCGATGCCGACCCCTTGGCCGTATTCACCGGGGACACTTTGTTCATTGGAGACGTGGGCCGGCCGGATCTCTCGCCGTCCCGCAGCCCGCAGGAACTGGCCGGTGTCCTTTACGACAGCCTCCACGAAAAGCTGCTCAAGCTGCCCGACGCCACCATTGTGTACCCGGCGCACGGAGCCGGCTCCCTGTGCGGCCGCAACATGAGCAGTGACACCAGTTCCACCATCGGACGCGAGTGCGCCCACAACTATGCGCTGCAAACAGAGTCGCGGGAGCAGTTTGTGGAACTCTTGACTGCGGAGCTTCCCGCACGCCCGGCCTACTTCGCGGACGATGTGGCGCGCAACAGGGAGGGTGCGGCGCCGCTGGAAGAACTGCCACCATTGCGAAGCCTCTCGCCCGCGGAAGTACGGGAACTGCAGCGGGCGGGGGCTGTTGTCCTCGATACGCGTCCGGTCATAGAGTTTGCGGTGGCCCACGTTCCGGGCTCCATCCACATCGCGCTCAATGGCCAGTTCGCGTCATGGGCCGCCCGCATATTCGGATCCGGCGACCAAGGCGTGGACGTTCCGGTCCTCTTGCTTGCTGACGGTTTGGTGGCTGACGAAGACGCAGTCCTCCGCGAGACGCGCCTGCGCCTGAGCCGCGTCGGAATCGACCACACCATCGGCGCTCTGGAGGGCGGAATCCATTCGTGGTTGCGTGCCGGGTTCGAGACGTCCTACATTGCCCAGATTACGCCGGTCGAACTAGCCGAGTGGTTGGAGCAGCCGCCCGAGAAGACGGTAATCGTCGATGTCAGGGAGCCAGCCGAACATGCGTCGGGGTCGATACCCGGTGCCATCTCTATCCCCTTGGGGCAACTGCGCACGCGCCTGGACGAGATCGAGCGAGGCCCCATGGTCTTCGTTCACTGCAAGGGGGGATACCGCAGCTCTATAGCCAGCAGCGTCCTGCAAAGCTCGGGTTTCCCGAAGGTCGCCAACGTCACGGGCGGCTACGATGCGTGGAAGCTGACGGTTCCGGCGCACACGGGAGGGAATTGACGATGGCTTCTCCCATTCTGCAGCCGGGCGACCATCTGGGCCCGTACGAAATCCAGCACCTGATCGGCGAAGGCGGCATGGGGCAGGTCTATCAAGCCTTCGACCCCAGGTTGCAGCGACTCGTTGCCATCAAAATCCTACCTGATGCCTTCGCGGACGATCCCGACCGCGTTCGCCGCTTCCGGTCGGAAGCTTTGGCGGCAGGGGCTCTGGCGCATCCGCACATTCTAACGGTCTTCGACGTCGGTACCGAGGGGCGTGTGCCGTACTTGGTTTCGGAACTGCTCCAAGGGGCATCGTTGTCCGACCGCTTGGTCAAGGGCAAGGTGTCCGTGGCGAGGGCGGTGGGTTACGTCAAGCAAGCAGCCTCGGGCCTGGCCGCGGCTCACGCGGCGGGCGTTGTACACCGCGACATCAAACCTGAGAACCTTTTCCTGTGCAAGGACGGGCGGATCAAGATTCTGGACTTCGGCGTGGCAAAAATGGTCGTCGGAAAGGGTTCGTCCGACCAGACGCAGACTCTGACCACCACTGCGGGAACCGTCGTCGGTACCGCCTCCTACATGTCGCCCGAACAGATCCAAGTATTGCCGGTTGACCGGCGGTCCGATATTTTCAGTCTGGGCTGCGTGCTCTACCAGTTGCTAAGCGGCAGCAAACCCTTCGTCGGGCAGAGCGCGGTGCAGATCATGAGTGCCATCGTCCACGACGATCCGCGCGACCTCGGAGCACTGAATCCCGAGCTTCCGCGTGCACTTCTGAGAATTGTCACGCATTGTTTGGAGAAGGAGCCGGCCCAACGGTTCCAATCCGCGGAGGAACTTGAGTTTGCCCTCGACGCCTTCGGCGAGACGGGCGTGGGATCGGCTCCGTTGCCGGCCCTCTTGCCAAAGAGGCAGTGGAAAGGGCTGATGGCAGTTGCAGTCGCGTTGCTGCTCCTCGCGGCGGGTACGGCGGGATGGTACTTCTCCTCGCGAGCACAGTCGGCCCGGGGCTTGGCATTCCGGCGGCTTACCTTTCGTCGGGGGCGCATCCAGGACGCAAGGTTCACCCGCGATGTGCAAGGCGCGGTTTTCAGCGCGTCCTGGGAGCAGGAGCCGTCGGAGTTGTTCGAGACGCGTTTCGAGGCCCAGTCGGCCCGGCCCTTGAATTTCGGCGGACTCGAATTGCGCGCGATCTCCCCGTCCGGGGATCTTGCCCTGCTGGGCAACATGCGGCTGGTGAACAATGCGTTCGCCGTGCAAGGCGATCTCTCCCTGGCACCGGTTACGGGTGGCACGCCGCGCACTTTGGAGGACCGTGTCGACTTTCTGGACTGGGCACCGGACGGTCGCGACGCGGCGCTGGTGCGCGAGACTTCGGCCGGCATCCAGCTCGAGTTTCCTTCCGGGAACGTGGTCTACAAGACCGGCGGCTATATCAGCGACCCCCGCGTCTCTCCCGACGGCCAGTCGGTCGCCTTTCTGGACCATCCGACCGCCTCCGACAACGCCGGCTCGGTGATGGTTGCAACTCGGACAGGAGCCCGCAAGAAGTTGGCCGGGGGATTCAGTGCCGCCGAAGGTTTGGCCTGGGAGCCCGGAGGGAAGGAGGTGTGGTTCACGGCGTCCCGGTCCGGCCTCCGCTCCGACCTCCGCGCCGTGACGCTGGACGGACGCGAACGCGTGGTCCACAGCCAGTCCGCGAGTATGGTGCTGCGGGACATTTCCAAGGACGGCAAGATCCTCTTCCTTGCAGACGACGCCCGAACGCGCCTGGTGATGCGGAAGGCTGGCGAGGACACGGACCGCGATCTCTCCTGGTGGGACTGGTCCCTGGTCTCCAGCATTTCGCCCGACGGGGGCCAGGTTGCATTTTTCGAGTCCGGCGAAGGTGCCGGCCAGCAGTCCCAGAGCTTCCTGCGGGAAGTCAACGGGAAACCCCCGGTACTTCTGGGTTTCGGATCCTTCCCGGTCATCTCCCCCGACGGCAAGCTGGTCAACGTCAGCCACGGCAGCCAGGTCGATATCTATCCCTTTGGCATGGGGCGCAGCCGCACGGTGTCGCTGCCCGGGTACCAGATCGACCACTCGGGTTCGCTGCCGGATGGTCGCAAGATCTGGTTTGTGGGGGCCAAACAAGGCGAAGGCAGCCGCCTGTACTTGAAGAGCATCGACGATGCCACGCCGCCACAGGCGATTTCACCGGACGGCGTCACCGTTTCGGGGTTGGCCGATGTCGGCGGACGGTGGTTGATCGGCTACCGCGGCAACCAAGCCGCCTTCTATTCGTTGGAAGGTGGAGCCCCGTTGGCCTTCCCGGGCATTGAGCCGGGCGATCGTGTAGCGTATGTGGCGAAAGACTTGGCTTATGCGCTCGTGTACCAGAGGAGAACCCTCCCGGCGCATGTGGTCCGTGTCCAGCGCGCCACCGGCGTCCGGACCGAGGCGTTTGTGATCCGGCCAACCGACAGCACCGGCATCATGAACGGCGTCAGTTCCCTCCAGATCCTCCCGGACGGCAAGAGCTACACCTACTCCTACATGCAACGGCTGTCGGAGTTGTATTTGGCGGAGATGCGGCAGTAGTCCCGATCATGGTGGGCTCCGCATGGCGGCCACGGGCAAGACGTCCACGCACATCTTGCTAGATTCAATTGCGAGGCAGTTACGGCTTCTTTGGGAGGGACGGTTCCTGCTATCATGAGAATCGCTTTTCCCCATGGAATCCAGCTCGGCACACCCGGCCAAGCCTACGCGCTACCTCTTTGGGCCGTTCCGGTTGCGCCCGGATACCGGCGTGCTCTATCGGGGCGATGAACTAGTATCCTTGGCTCCCAAGACTTTCGACGTACTTCTGCTGCTGGTGGAGAACGCCGGGGAAGTGGTTTCGAAGCAACAGATTCTGGACAAAGTCTGGGCCGATTCCTTTGTCGAGGAAAGCAGCCTCACCAAGAACATCTCGATCCTGAGAAAGACCCTCGACGAGGGGTTTCCCGGAGTCGAGGTGATCCGGACCATATCCAAGCGCGGGTACCAGTTCACGGCCGCGGTTGTCTCCGAAGACCATCCGGCGGCGGCACCTGCAGCCCCGGTTGCGGCAACACTCGTTGAGGCGGCTCCGGAAGCTCCTGTCCGGGCATCTGCGGAGGCCGCGCAAGGCACCCCCGGCCCATCGATTCGGGTAGTGCGCCCGGTACTGCGGATGCCCCTGCGCATCTGGCTCGCCGTAGCGCTGCTTGTCGTCGCATCGGCGGGCGTTTGGAGCCTCCGGGCACGCTTGTTGCCCCGGCCCGCCCGCAGCACCGTCGCCGTGATCAGCTTCCACGACCTTTCGGGAAAGCCGTCAAGCGCATGGCTCGGCGGGGCGGTTTCGGAAATGTTGACCACGGAATTGGACGCCGACGACAAGTTGCGCACCCTGCCCGGCGACGTTACAGCTCGAATTAGGGCCGACCTCGCACTTCCCGACCAAAACGGATTTTCGGACGAGATCCTTGGCCGGATCCACCGTGCGGTCGATTGCGTCTACGTGGTGAGCGGCTCCTATCTGTCGATTGAAGGCAAGGTGCGGTTGGATATCCGGGTCCAGGATGCGGAGAAGCCCGAGCGCACAGCGGCGTTGGTCTTCTCCGGCACGGAAACCGATTTGCCGGAGTTGGTGGCCAAGGCGGGAGCGGGAATCCGGGCGCGCTTCGGCTCCGGCGCGCTGACTTCGGCAGAGGAGCAGCGCGCCGGTCTCGCGCTCGGCGCCCTGGCTCCCTCCGATCCCGAGGTGCGCCGCGTCTATTTCGAGGCGCTTGAGAGCCTGCGGGCCATGGACCCTTCCGGTGCCAAAAGGTTGCTGGAGGTGGTGGTGGCCAAGGATCCGAAGTTTGCCATGGGACACTTGCACCTTTCGACAGCCCTGTTGCAGACGGGTTACGAGTTGCGTGCCAAGGAGCAATCCCGCTTGGCGTTTGACCTCGCCGGCCGCCTAACGACGGCGGAAAGGTTGCTGGCGGAGGCTCGCTACCGCGAAATGGCGGGGTTATGGCCAAGGGCCGCCGAGGTCTACGCCAGTCTTTGGACATTTGAGCCCGACAATTCGGAATTTGGCTTCGGACTGGCGCGGGCGCAGGCCCAGGCCGGGACAGGCCGGTTGGCGCTGCAAACCTTGGCCAAGCTCCGGTTGGGGGGCTCGGCGGACACCAAGGCCAGGGCCGACCTTGCCGAGGCCGAAATGTTGCTGGCTGGCGGCGAGTATGCCAAGGCGGCGTTGGGATTCTCCGCCGTCATCGGGCAAACCCGCCGTCTAGGTGCGCGCCTGTTGGAGGGACGCGCGCAGGCGGGACAGGCTCTGGCATCGGAAAAGGCCGGGGATTTTGCCAAGTCCCGCGCCGCCTTGCAGGAAGCCATCAGGTTGTGCTCGGAGGTCGGCGATTCGGGGTGTGTCGCCTTGGCACTCAACAATGAGAGTGTCCAATTGACCGACAGCGGCGATGCGGCGGGTGGCATCGAGGCGGCGGAACGGGCGCTCCAACTGGCCCGCAGGACGGGGAACCGGGGCCAGGAGGCACGGGCACTGAACATCCAGGGTCTGGGACTGCGCCGAGCCGGGGATCTCGGGGCTGCGCGCGGAGCGTTCGTGGAATGCCTCGGGATTGCGCGGGATGTGGGCGATTCCAAGCTCGTCCTGGTTGCCCTGCGCCGGTTGGGGGACGTCTCGACGCGCATTGGGGACGGCCCGGCTGCTCGGGCCTACTACACGGAGCTGATGCAGCTGGCCCGCCAGTCCGACAACAAGGGCGAACTGGCATCCGCACTCGACAGCATCGGTCGGATGGAACAGCGCCAAGGCGATCTCCCGGCGGCACGCCGCGATCTGGAGGAGGCCTTGCGCCTCC